>JACVIW010000014.1 GCA_015711695.1 Candidatus Geohydrothermomicrobium daggyaiense | reverse complement strand
TTCTTTTTCTGCCTTCTGGCGTTTTCGTCTTTGCGTTTGAACGGTTAGCGAGAGTCCTGCGAAGGAGGTCGAGACCGTTATCTAATCCGAAATGAGCCTGAGATTATTTTTTAGGACGGTTCTTGATGAGCTTCTCTATCATGCTATATTCATCTGGTACTTGATTAAATCCGATATCGTGGAGATTCCTCTTTATCTTTTCTCACGGGGCTTGAGAAAGAGGATTGCCTCGCTTGGAGGAGAAAATCCCAGAGTTGTCATTGATTTGCTCTCTGGTATCGGTTCTGCTGCAGTTGAGTTTGCTAGCCTCTATCCAGATGCGCGCGTCTTCGCGGTAGACATTGACCCTGGGGCCCTGGAGTTGGTGCGCAAAAGAGCTAAGCGAATGGGACTTTCCAATGTTGAGACGGTTGTTGCCGACGCAAGGGAACTCCCGTTTGAAGCCGATTCTGCCGACGTTATAAACATTTCTTTTGGACTTCACGAAAACAGGAGTCATGACAGAAAGATGATAATCGGTGAGAGTATGAGAGTCCTCAAAAAAGGGGGATTTTTATTGGTAGCTGATTACGGTAAGAGTGGAAATATCCTGCACAGAGCTATAGGGCTTTTTTTCTTGAGATTTTTCGAGCCTGAGTGGGCTCGAGAGGTTCTATCAGGCTTTGTCGAGCGAGAGCTAAAAGAGGCGGGATTTCATTTGAAAAAATTCTATCATGAGTTTCCATTATCGTGGTTTGCGCGAGCGGTAAAACCAGACTTTGACACGGTCTATCAAGAGAACAGGAAAGACTGAACACGCGATTATTATAATCCACATTACTCCCGAGGGCGCGATTGTGTGGAAGGCTTTCTGCATTGGGGGTATATAAAGCACGGCTATCTGAAGCATAACCGAAACAATGAACGCGACAAGGAGGTAGATATTTCCCCAGGGAGGCGCGCTAAGAAACGATCGCTTCTCAAATCTCCAGTTAAAAGAATGAAGGACATCCGAAACGACGATCGTGGTGAAAAGGAGCGTTCTGTGCACTTCGAGGTCGTTTTGAGTGTTCCACGAAAAACCCAGTGAATATCTTGTGAGAAGCATTGCGGCAACCGCGCCGAGGGTGAGCACCGTTCCCTGCCATAACAGCCTTCCAATCCTCGATAAAGAGAGAATGTTCTCCTTAATTGAGCGCGGGGGTTCCTCCATGATATGCGGTTCAGGCTGCTCGAATCCGAGCGCGAGCGCGGGCATGCCGTTCGTGACGAGATTTATCCATAAGACCTGGACGGGAAGAAGTGGAAGGGGATAGCCAAATAACATCGCAACGAAAAGTGAAAGAACGATACCTATGTTGGTTGAGAGAAGATAGTATATAAACTTTTTCAAATTCGCGAAGATGATTCTTCCTTCCCTGACCGCCGTGACAATTGTCGCAAAGTTGTCATCCGCGAGTATCATGTCACTCGCTTCCTTGGCTACCTCCGTGCCGGTCACGCCCATCGCCACGCCTATGTCGGCTTTTTTTAGAGCTGGCGCGTCATTGACGCCATCGCCGGTCATCGCGACTACATGGTTTTTCGCTTTTAACGCTTCAACGATCTTTACTTTGTGCTGGGGTGAGACGCGAGCGTAAACTCCTATTCGCTCAACTTTTTCGGCAAGTTCTTCGGCGCTCATCCTTTCAAGCTGGATTCCCTCGATTACATCGTTTTTGTTATTGAGGATACCAACCTCTTGGGCAACCGCGACTGCTGTTGAAAGATGGTCGCCCGTGATCATAGCTACTTCGATGTGAGCTTTGTTACATGTCTCAAGCGCTTCTTTTACCTCCGGTCTTGGCGGGTCTAACATTGCGAGAATTCCGAGAAACACCATTTCATTTTCAAGAGTTATAAAATTTCCCTCCGCTGTGAAGTCAGGCAGGCGGCGGAAAGACGCAGCTATTGACCTGAGACCGAACTTTCCTACATTTTCGACCCTCTCAAGTATTTTGTTCTTCACTGCCGGATCAAGGTGGACTATATCTCCTCCCACCATGGCGCTGGAACATACAGTCAATATGCTTTCTACCGCACCCTTGGAGAACATAACCGCTTTTCCCTGCCCAAGATCTTCTCTGTTCCTGTGAATGGTGGTCATCATTTTACGGTCAGAATCAAAGGGAATTTCGGCTATCCTCGGAAACTCAGCGTTGATCTCGTCCCTGTTCAAACCAGCTGCTTCTGCTGCCTCCAGAAGCGCAGTTTCCGTCGGATCGCCTATCACCTCTCCCTCATAATCTTTTCGGGCGTCGTTACAAAGTGAAACTGCCATAAGTAACAGTTTCTTTTCGGGTGACCAGTCAGTTTGGTTTAGGATATAATCCTCGAAGTCATAAGAATCCCCGTTTGTAGTTATCACTTTAACAACCTTCATTTTGTTTTCGGTGACCGTGCCCGTTTTATCGGTGCAGATGTAGCTTGCGCAACCAAGTGTCTCGACCGCTGGCAGTCTTCTGACTATTGCGTTCCTTTTTGCCATGGCCTGGGTTCCTATGGCGAGAGTAATCGTGAGGACGGCGGGGAGTCCCTCGGGAATCGCGGCCACCGCAAGACTTACCGCAAAAAGTATCATTGTGACGGGTTTGTTGCCGCGCAGCATTCCCAGAATAAATACCACCGCGGCAATGATTAGGCATACGTAGACCACCCTTTTGCCAAATTCTTTTATGTTCACCTGTAGGGGAGTCAGAGGTTCTTTTGTTTCTTCAAGAATGGTTGCTATTTTTCCTAATTCAGTGTTTTTGCCTGTCGCGGTGACAACCGCCGTACCTCTTCCATAATCGACATGGGTTCCAGTGAAAACCATGTTTATTCTGTCGGCCACGGGGCATTCAGCCTCGACAAGTGCGTTGGCGTCTTTGTCAATTGAGGTTGACTCACCGGTTAGCCTCGATTCGTTCGTGCGGAGGTTTACGGAACTTATAAGCCGTGCATCGGCGGGAATGATATCTCCCACTTCGAGAATGAGAATGTCACCCGGGACCAGTTGTTCCGCAGGTATCACAAATTCTTTCCCCGAGCGGATGACATTCGCGGTTGGTGCGGACATTTTCTTTATTTCCTTCATGGCTTTTTCGGCACGGGATTCCTGGGTGTAGCCGAGGATAGCATTCAGAGTAACGATTGCAATTATGACGGAAGCATCCACAAGTTCTTTCAATACGAAACCACTGAGGATCGCCGCGGCGATCAATACCCAGATTATGAAATCATTAAATTGGGAGAAGAAAAGGAATATTGGGCTTTTTTCTTTTCTTTCCTCGATCCTATTGAGGCCGTATTCTATTAACCTTCTGCTTGCTTCCTCTGTGGAAATTCCTTTTTCAGGGTCCGTTTTGAGGGTCGATAAAACTTTCGTTAGGTCAATAGCATGCCAGGGCTTCTCGAGAGCTTTAACGGGGCTGTTTTCTGAGGCGTTTTTACCGAACTTTTCTTTCATTTCTTGATTCTTTTGATCTCTCCTGTGGTTTGATTGTCCTTTATCCCAGCCTTCATAGACGCGCCGATTGACAGAACAGACTTTAGTCGTCCATCATTCACGGTAACCCAGCTCACAGAGGATGTTTGAGAGCCTCACGAATTCTACCACACTCAAATCTTCTGCTCTCGGGTTCTCAATTTTACTAACTTTGAGGACCGCGTCTTTTATTATTTTCCGATCGATGGTAATTTCGGGGCAGGCGGCAAGGGAATTGACAAGCTTTTTTCTGCGCTGCTGAAAGCCGGCGGAAACAATAAGGTCAAACAGGTGCTCATTTTTCGCCCGAGGAATATCTCCATTTCGTTTCGATGTGGAGTTATATCTTTGAAGGCGGAGTATGACTGACTCAACCCCCGGTTTTGGAAAAAACGAGTTCGCTGACACAGATGCGATTTTCTCGACTCTCGAGTAGTAGTTTATTTTCACTGTTGCTTGTGAATAATGTTTGCTTCCCGGTTTTGCTGTGAACCTTAAGGCTACCTCGCGCTGCACCATGACTGTGTATTCTGTGATCCATGGATACTGGCGGAGCCAGGAAATAAGAAGAGTCGCGGCGATGCTATAGGGAAGATTGGAAACCATTTTCGCTTTCACGGGTAATTCATCGAACAATCTCTCCAGTGCAGTCCTCATCGCGTCATTTTCGATGATTCTAACGTTTTCAACCCCATGAAAAGAGTCTCTCAAGAAATTCGAAAGCCCGTGGTTCTGTTCTATTGCCACTACCTGCGCGCATTTTTCGGCGAGGAGCAAGGTGAGGGCACCTGCTCCCGCGCCAACTTCGATTACGACATCTTCACGCGAAAGCCGGGCTGTTTTTTCGATGGTCGCCAGGACGTTACGGTCGATAAGAAAGTTTTGGCCGAGCGAACTCCTTGGTTTTACGCCGTACGATCGCAAAATTTCTTTCAGGTATGTAGGCGAAAGGGCTCGAAAACTTTCTTCGGTCATTTTTTGCACTTTCCCGCTCTATTTTGTTTTCATTCGATAGGTTTGAGGTAATCTGGATATCCTCTCGGGTAATTGAGGATACCCTGGCTCTTCACGGAAGAGCGTCGTTTAGCCTGCCGACTGAGAATATCGCGGCAGTATTCTTCTGGAGGATCATAGATATCTCATCAAGGCTGATCCCGTGGATGTCGGAAAGAACTTCCGCCACAAGTCTTGCCCTTTCAGGATAATTCTTTTTTCCCCTGAAAGGGTGAGGGGAAAGAAAAGGCGCGTCCGTTTCCACAAGAACAAAATCAAGGGGAACGCGAGCTGCCACTTCCCGGGTACGCTGAGCGTTTGGGAAAGTCAGCGGTCCGGCGAATGAGATGTAATAACCACGGCGAAGGCATTGGTCCAAAAACTCCCTGTCACCGGAGAAGCAATGTAGCACAACCGGCACATCTGGTCGCTCCTCATCAAGAACGCATAGAATATCAGAGTGGGCTTCCCTGTCATGTATTATGAGGGGCTTACCCAGGTCTTTGGCAAGCCTGATATGGGCGCTGAAAAAAGATTTTTGAATATTTTGTTCTGCTGCTTTCCTGTAATAATCAAGTCCAGTTTCACCAATTGCCACAACGTTTTTTGCCCTGGAAGATATTTCTTTGAGTATATCCATTACACCGGGTTCGGCTTTTGCGGTGCTGTTTGGGTGTATCCCGACGCTTGCGAAAACCCCGGGAATTTTTTCGGCAAAGCCAGCCGCGAGACGACTTGAATCGAGGTCTATACCTATGGTGATGATGGGATAAACTCCACCGGCACGCGCCCTCTCGGTAACACTGACCGGATCTTCACCGATCAGGTCTAGATGTGCGTGGGTATCAGGTACAAAAGAGAGAAAATTCATCGAAAGGGGGCTCCTCTCGCAGAACATCACTCAGGCTTTCTGGGAAAAAGCGGTTCGCCAGTCACTATCTTTGAGCCTGGCCTTAATGCCCCCCAGTTCGCGGCTTCCGGGATTCTTGCTTGCGTAATCTTTTCTGACATGCCTGTCCTTTCCCATATCTTCCTGCCGGTTTCGGGCATAAATGGGTATATGAGCAGCGCGAGGATTCTCAGCCCCTCCAAACTTGTGTAAAGGATCGTGTCAAGTTCCTTTTTCTTTGAAGGGTCGGAAGCGATTGACCAGGGAGCCGAAACGTCGACATATCGGTTCAACGCATGTACGAGGTCCCAGACAGCCGAAAGGGCTTCATTGAAAGCAAGCGCAGCCATTTTTACATCAAGTTTTGCAAGAATTTCCGGGATAATCTCCCTTAGTCTGTTCTCTTCGGCTCCGGAGGCCTTTGGTTCAGGCACAATACCGTCCCGGTATTTCATGACCATGGTCAGAACTCGGCTTGAGAGGTTGCCAAGGTCGTTTGCGAGCTCAGCGTTGTATCTTCCCAACAGGGTTCTTCGAGAAAAGTTCCCGTCAATCCCGAAAGAAAATTCTCTTAAGAAATAATAGCGGTATGCGTCAGCTCCATACTCATCGACAAGTTCTTTTGGCGCTATGACGTTGCCGAGCGATTTTGACATCTTTTGACCCTCAACTGTTAGCCATCCGTGAGCGAATATTCTTTTTGGAAGAGGAAGTTCTGCAGCAAAGAGCATTGCGGGCCATATGATAGCATGAAATCTGAGGATTTCCTTCCCAACCAGATGGAGGTCAGCTGGCCATATTTCTTCGAATCGCTTCATGTTTGATCCAAAATCTATGGCGCTTATGTAGTTTAGGAGAGCATCAAACCAGACATACATCACGTGCCGCGCGTCAAACGGGAGAGGAATACCCCATGTGAAACTCGTTCGGGAGATGCTCTGGTCGGAAAGACCGCTTTTGATAAAACTTATCACCTCGTTTCGCCTGGACTCTGGTTGAACGAAATCAGGGTTTTCCTCTATATGTTTGAGGACTCTGTCGGCGTATTTGGAAAGCCTGAAAAAGTAATTTTCCTCTTTAACCCATTCAACGGGGCGTCTGCACTCAGGGCATCCGCCGTCCACAATCTGGCTGGAAAGAAGGAAAGATTCATCGTAAACGCAGTACCAGCCTTCATAAGTGCCGAGATATATATCCCCTTTATCCTTAAGCTTCTGGATGAAAACCTGCGCCACCTTTGTGTGACGGTTGTCCGTGGTCCGGATAAAATCGTCGTTGCTGATATTTAGAATCCTCCATGTTTCCTTAAAATGAGGGACCATCGAATCTGCCCAGTCCTGGGGATTCTGGTTTCTTTCCGCCGCTGCCTGTGCCACCTTCTGTCCGTGCTCATCAGTGCCGGTGAGAAAGAAGACTCTTCTGCCTTTAAGGCGTTGATAACGCGCTACTGCGTCGGCAGCCACGGTGGTATACGCTGTCCCGATATGTGGCATATCATTCACGTAATATATTGGTGTAGTCACATAGAATACTTCTCCCATTCCTCCTCCCGACATATCGCTACACGAAAATAATATCAGATGCTTGGATTTATAAGTGTTTTCCGCGATTAAATTGAATTCTAAGCGATATCTTCTAGAATTTTTCCGGCGGAACTCCCGGCCGCTTTCAGGCATGACTAAATTTTCCATAGAAAAATAATTAGTTGTATATTCTTTGATCTTTTTTCAGGTCAGGTGGTTCATTGTATTTGAGGTATAAAATATCTTGACTCTGCTTATAGGATCGTTTTTGTTTTATTTTTTGCCCGAGTGGGCTGGTTTTGAGACGTAAAGGAGAAACAGTTGGACGAACATATTTCTCGAGGCATCTCCACCGCGGAAAAAATAATTGAAATTTGCTCTCGACTGGGTGCGTCACAATCCGAAGCGTTCTTTGTTGCTTCAAAAGGGACTTCAATAAGGGTGTTTGATTTGAGCGTCGAGTCATATCGTCACTCCGAGTACTCCGGCGCTGGAATCAGGGTTTTCGTGAAAGGTAGATCGGGGCGCTCGTACACCACTGATATGTCCGAAAAGGCGATTATTCAAGCAGTCGAAAAGGCAATCTCAGGCGCGAAAGTCTCGGAGCCTGACCCTCACATCAGCCTGCCGGAGGATTCGTATTACCCACTGGGTGCTAAGGAGAGAAAGCAACTTGGAAATGATCTTGGGATATGGCGGGAGGATCCGGGCAGCATCTCCACGGAGCAAAAAATCGAGTTCACCATGGATCTCGAGCGTTTAGCCAGAAAGTTAGACCCGAGGATCAAGGGTGTGGAATCGGCTTTCTATTCCGATTCGGCTACTTATGTCGTTATTGCCAACAGCCTTGGGTTCAGTTCAGGATATAAGGCTTCCTCGTTTAATGCCTATCTGACTGCTATAGCCGAGGAAAAGGGTGACTCGCAAACGGGTTTCGGATTTACTGCCGGCAGAAGTTTTTCCTCTCTGGATGCACAAGCGGCTTCGGAGGAAGCAGCTGATCTTGCTATCTCTTTGCTGGGTTCAAGAGCGATTGAAACCAGAAGGATGCCTTTGATACTCAGAAGTCTTCCCGCGGCGGAGCTTCTTGCGGCGGTGGGTTTTGCCCTTTCGGCGGATGCGGTTATTAAAGAAAAATCATTTCTTGCCGATAAACTCGGGGAGCGTGTCGGGTCAGAGATCCTAAACGTAGTTGATGACGGAACTCTAAAAGGCGGATTCGGGACGGCACCCTTCGACGACGAGGGCGTTCGGATGACCAGGAAAACTATTGTAGAAAAAGGGATTTTAAAATGTTTTTTACACAATTGTTATACCGCTTCCCGTATGAGTACCACACTTACCGGAAACGCTAACAGAGCTTCTTTCCGCGATGGCATTGGTGTTGCGCCGACCAATCTGTTTCTTTCTCAGGGAGATTTGACCCTTGAGGAGTTACACAAAGAGGCTGACAACGGACTCGAGGTCACCGAACTACAGGGCGTTCATGTGGGCTTAAATCCTGTTACCGGGGAGATTTCGCTTGGGGCGAGGGGAAGGCTCATCAGAAACGGTAAGCCTGATAGGGGGGTTCGGGAGGTAACAATAGCCGGAAAAATGGAGGATTTTCTTAGAGGTTTTACTGCCGCAGGAAATGATTTGAGGTTTATACCGATACTCGGGGGGATTGGAGCACCCTCAATTTTGATTAAGGATATTGTTGTTGCTGGAACTTGAGAAGATCGCGCAGGAAGTTTTGCTTTATCTCGCTTTGTGTTTATTCTGTGATATTTTTAAAAAGGTTATTCTGTGTCTACTAAGGGATCCCTGAGTGAAGCGGTGCAGATAAACGAGCTTCAGGACTGAAGTCTCTCTTGTTTATTGGATACTTTTTCGGAATTTACAGAAAGGAGTGGTCAAAATGCTCATCCATGAACTGCTCGAGAAACACGCGACCGAAACCCCGGATAAAGAAGCACTTGTTTTGAGAGAGAGAAGGGTGAGTTACGCTGAGTACCATGAGAACGTCAACCGTGTGGCAAACGGAATGCTCTCCCTAGGAGTGAAAAGAGGTGATAAGGTTGCGCTTTATATTGGGAACATGCCGGAGTTCATGTACTGCTACATCGCCGCGGCTTCGATCGGCGCGGCGGCTGTCCCTGTTGCAACAAGGTTTGCGGCGCAGGAAGCTCAATTTGTTGTTGATAACTCTGATTCGCGTTTCTTGATAATGGTACCAAAGTATGGTGAGACTAATTTCATTGATATTGCCAGGCAGTTTATCCCTGATTGTCCAAAACTCGAGAAAGTCATTGTGATAGGCGAAGATGAAGACGTCTCAAAGATAAACGGCGCCATTTCCGGCAAGATCCTATTCCAACCACTCGGGGCAGATAGCATTGAGAAATTGAATAAAGCGCGTGCTGTCGTCGAGGAAGATGATACCGCATTCATGGTTTACACATCCGGGACGACAGGAGTGCCCAAAGCCGCCATGCTCACTCATAAGAATCTTATTTCCTATGTGAGAGGGCAGATCAAAGCGTCGGACGTTAACGCCAGTGATAGGTTGCTTCTGGACATTCCTGTAAATCATGTCGGCGGTGGTGTTATGGCGATAATGTCGATGCTTTATGTTGGTGGGACTCTTGTGATGCTTGATGCTTTCGTGCCCGAGGAAGTGCTAAGGACCGTTGAGAAAGAGAGAATTACGATAATGGGACAGGTTCCGGCGCAATATATTCTTCTCATGATGGTGCCGGATTTCGATAAATATGACCTCTCGTCGCTTCGGATCGCAGTGGTGTCCGCGGCTCCCTGCCCACCTGAGGTTTTTCGCCAGGCAAAAGATAAGTTCGGTATATATCTTACAAATGGTTACGGTTTGTCGGAGGTTTCCGGCGCTATAACTTTTACAAGGGTTGATGAGGATTCATTTGAGAGACTATCCGAAAGCGTTGGAAAGCCGAACGAGGGAATAGAGATCAGAATAAAGGACGATAAAGGAAATGATCTTCCTGTCGGAAACGAAGGGGAGATTTGTATCAAGGGGGACGCGGTCATGAAAGGTTATTACAAAATGCCTGACGAGACTGCCCTCGTGATGACCGACGACGGCTTCTTTCGCACCGGGGACATCGGCAAGATGGACGAGGATGGTTACCTCTATATTCTCGGGCGAAAGAAGGAGATGTATATAAGGGGTGGTGAGAACGTTTATCCTCCGGAAGTAGAGGAGGTTCTCCAGAAGCACCCTAAAGTTCTCTTCGCTGCCGTGATCGGTGTTCCAGATCCGGTGATGGGGGAGGAGGGTAAAGCTTTTATCGTCCCACAACCTGGTGTGGATAAGCCGAGCGAGGAAGAATTGAGAAGTTGGTGCCGGGAGCATCTTGCCGGTTACAAAGTTCCAAAATATTTCGAGTTTCGCGACTCGCTTCCTCTGACTCCTCTTGGGAAGGTAATGAAGAAAGAGCTTTATAAAGAGGTTGAGGAAAGTTGAAACAAGTCATGGCTGTAGCCCCTGAGGGGCAATAGGGACTGTGCGCCGTGCCTGAATAAAGTGCGTTTAACCGGTCTTTTCCCGCTGTGCTTACGTTGACTATTCGAAAATAATTTCATCCAGAGAGCGGCGTGGCCTTGGCGGAGGTTCTTCGGCCGGGTAGCCAAGAGTTAGAAGACATAAAACCACGTGGTTTTCTGGAGGATTTACTATTCGCGTGACTCTTTCGTGTTCGAAAGCTCTGACCCAGCAGGACCCGATACCTGAGTTGGCTGCTGCGAGGACGATGTGTTCGGCGGCGATTGCGACGTTTATTGTGCCATTGATAAAATTTCTTTCTTCCTCGTATTCTTTATCACTTCCACCTCTCAAGGAGCGAAGAATCATTTCAGGACTCGGGCGGACAGCACCAATCCTAACAAGTTCTCTTGTCCTTTTTCCTCTCATTTTGAATTGTCCGAAGTCAATGCAGCATACTACTACTGCTGCACACTCCTCAACGAAATGCTGGTTGTAACAAGCTTTACGAAGCTCTTTTTTTGTTGAAGAGTCGGTAATGATTTTGAAACCCCACGACTGCGTGTTGCTCGATGAGGGCGCAAGCCTTGCGGCTTCCATGAGTTTCAGAATGGTTTCGCGTGGAATTGGTTTTTGTTTATAATGCCTGATGCTCCTTCTACTTTCTATTGCCTGTAAAGTATCCATTAATGTTTTCCTCCCTGTCGATACCGAAAGTAGTCCACGTCGTTAAATTATAAAGAATTGGAAGGCTCCAGGACGAGAGCAAAAGTGTTGATAGCCTGACAGTTTCGGATGTTTGAAGGCTTTGAACACTGGCCGGTTGAAATTATCAAAAAACGTGCCATGCCAAAAGGCTTGTGCGCTTAAATCGTTTTGTGTGCGATTTAAGTGTCCTTCGATGGTTTTAGCGAGAGTCGAATATATTGTGAAATTAACCCGGACAAAGTGGTGTCATCAGGAATAAAGTAATTTTGAGTAGATGGGAGATCATCCCACAGACGGGATTAACAACCGAAGGTGAAAGATTGAGTCCGTTTAACAGAAAAATACTAAGGAACATAATAAATTATTGGCATCAGGGAATTGCTATAGTGGCGGTACTTGCCCTCGGGATAATAATGTTTACTGGTCCGCTCCACGCCCAGAAAGATCTTCGGAGTTCGATAAATCGCATTTACAGGGAAACCCTATATGAGGATTTTTCTGCTAGTATAACCGGCGCAAAAAGTTCAATCGTCAGGAAATTGGCTAATATCAACGGGGTCACGGCAGTCGAGGGAAGGCTTGTTTTTGATGTTCACGCCAGTGTCAAGGGCGGGCGCATTGTCGCAAGGGTTATATCTCTTCCTGTGGGTGGACTCCCGTGCGTGAACAGGCCCAAAATTTTAAGAGGACGGTTTCCTCAGAATGGAGTGTCACCTGAGTGTGCCGCAGCCCATCAGCTTGGTCAGACTTTTGATTTGAGAATCGGTGATAGGCTACTGGTTTCATATTCTGGCAGAAAGAAGAAATTGAGACTCTCCGGCGTCTGCGTTTCCCCAGAATATTTGAGGCTTTTAAGGAGCAGGGCGGAGTATGTTACTGATCCAAAGACATTCGGCGTCATATTCACCGACTATCACACCGCCTCAAAATTATACGGAAAGGATAATGTAGTCAATGACATAGTCTTCCGTGTCTCGAAAAAAGAAGCTTTGCCCACGGTGATGAAACGGGCGAGGAGCCTCCTTTCAGGTTACGGAATCGTTGGTTTGAGCACGGGATGGGATAAGCCTCAGGCGGCCGCGCTTAACGATGAAGTTTCCGATATAGGAAAGATATCGGTGTTTTTCTCGGTGCTTATATTGCTCGTTTCATCGCTTTCAATATACATAACGATGACCAGGGTCGTTCGTTCTCAGCAGCGGGAGATTGGGGTTATAAGGGCGCTGGGTTACAGTGAGATAAGCGTTGTTTTGCACTATCTGCTCTACGGGGCGCTTTTCGGGGTTGCTGGCTCACTTCTTGGTATCACGGCGGGCTATCTGCTCTCTATACTGTTCATAAAAATTTACGCTCAAATTTTCGACCTCCCTTTCATCAAAGCATCCTTTTCCCCAATCGCTGCCCTTTTGGGCATCCTGACAGGATCTATATTTTCGCTTGCGGGAACGGTTATTCCTGCGAGACAAGCCATAAAAATGAAACCCGCGGAGGCTATGAGGAATGGAAGCGATGGCCTCCTATCAAGGAGGCGCAAAGCTGAATTCAGAAAACGCTGGCGTAAGAGATACGTGATCATGCTTGCAGAACATCCCCACTTGAAGTGGTTAATAATCTCAGTTCGAAATGTTTTGAGAAATAAAAGGAGGGCTGCGCTTACCGCTTTAGGAATTGCAGCGACAGTATGCTTGATCACTACCGCAAGCGGGGGAAAAGATTCCCTCGATTACGCGGTTAAGAAATACTCAAGGCATATTCTTAAATGGGATGTGGCGGTTGTCTGGGAGAAACCTGTGGAAAGTAACATTTTTCGCATGATCAAAAACCTGCCGGATGTTAAAACAGCTGAACCTTTCATTGACCTTCCTGTGTCAGTTTCAATAGATAGCCGAAGCCTTGATTTACAGCTCAACGCTTATAAGGACAACACTTCACTTCACGGCTTGTGCCCTGTATCCGGGCTTGCGATGCGACCCGGTTTCGCTCAAGTTCTCTTAAACAGGGGCGTTGGCAAAGAACTCTCAATTAAGAAGGGAGACATTATCACGATTCAAACAGCGGTTGGTGAGCTCCCCTTCACCGTAGCTGGTTTTGTCTCCGAGCCATTCGCGGGCGTGTGCTACGTGAGTTTTTCCTATATTCAGTTTCTCTTAAGCAGTTTAATGGAACAAAGCGAAGGGGATGAGAATATTACAAGCGTCACTCCTGATAGGAAGGCAGCGGTTAATTTGATTGAGGAGTCCATACGAAAACTTTTGAATATGAAAAAACTGGATAGCGACATAAAGAGCTTTGGCGCGTTTGGAAATTTTCAGTCTTTCAAAAAAGGGAGTGATTATTACAACGCCATAATCGTCAGTCTTAAAAACCCTTCATCATCCACAGCCATAAGAGATATACAGCGTGTTTCGGGCGAGGGTTTCGTGGTGACCAAAAAAGGAATGCTTGAAATGTTCAGACAACTTGTTCGAGGCATTAAAAGCCTCTTTTACATTTTTTACATCATGGCTTTTGTCATGGGATTTTCAATACTTTTCGCAATGGTGACTGTCAACGCATTCGAAAGAAGAAGAGAAATAGCGACGATGCGCACGCTTGGCGCGGGCAGAGGAAAGATTTTTTCTTTTCTAACCGCCGAGATACTATTAGTAACCTTGGCGGGGATTATCGCTGGCGTACTAGCAGGAAGATTTCTCCAGTACCTTTTGATTGACAGGCTCCTGATGTCAGGGCGGATAGCGCCGGATTCCATCATTTCGCCGGCGACTCTGGTTATGATAGGATTTGCCACCCTGGCGGTGGCTATTATCGCCGAAATCCCGGCAATGATTGCTTTGTCAGGCTTGGATCTTGCGCGCGTTACAAAAGAGCGGGCGGATTAGCCTTGCACTTTTCTACTCCTGGGTAAAGTCCTTAATAAAGAACTCGACGAGGGTACCGTTTCTGTTCTTGATACTGATGTGACCCCTGTATAGATTGATTATCTTGTCGACGATTGCGAGCCCTATCCCTGTCCTGCCATTTTTCCCTCTGAAGAAAGGCTTAAACACCGCTTCCCTTATTTCGTGTGGAATTCCTGGACCGTTATCCCTGACTGTGTAATGGTGACCGTTCACCGCGTCCTTTCCAAGGTACCTTATTGATACTTGAGGTCGGTCCTCTGTATTTGTATTGTGAACAATAGCGTTTTCGATAAGGTTTGAAAATATCTGGTAGATGTGAGTTGGACTTGCTATTATCCTGCCGAGATCAGCGCTGAAACTGATCCTGGCTCCCCTGGAAGCGATAAGAGCGTTTCTTTCTTCCGCGATCTCAGCGACCACGGAACCTACGTCAACTTCTTCCACGCTATCTGGCTTCTGGCCTGCGCGAGCAAGTGAAAGAAGGTCATCTATCAGCGCGTTAGCCCTGGAAACTCCTTCCTGTATTATTTCAGCGCATCTGTTTATTTCGCTGCTAATTTGTTCTTCTTTAAATTGCTCGCGCGCTGTCCAGAACTTAACGAGGTTTTCAGCGGAAAGCATTATAGCGGCAAGCGGTCTTTTCAGATCATGTGAAACAGTTTGAGCATAACTCTCAAGTTCTGTGTTCAGCCTCTTAAGTTCTTCTTCAGCCCGTTTTCTTTCCGTGACATCACGCGCGGTGCAAATGGCTCCTGTTGTTTTCCCATCAACAAAAAGAGGAGATTCATTGACTTCGATGATTCTTGTGTCGCCGTATTTTGTATAAATAGGGTACTCGGCGGTGATTTTCTCGCCGTTCATGACTCTCAGCAGATCATCAATTACCGTTTCCAGGCATTGCGTTGGGATGATCTTCAGGTCAGTAAAGCTTTTACCGACCAGTTCTTCCGGTTTGAAGCCGGTGATATTCTGTATTGATGGAGAGGCGCTCGAGATTTTGAATGATGAATCCACCGAGAATATCGCGTCAAAAGCATTGTCAAAATAGGATCTGTATTTTTCCTCGCTTTCCTTTAGCGCTTCCTGAGCACGGGTGAGTTCGGTTATGTCAATTCCAGTGGCGGCGAGATAAGCCGGATTTCCATTTTTATCAGTGACGAGGATGCCATTCATGAGCATGGGAAATGGCCTGCCACCGCGCTTTTGGTGCCAGACAACTTCTGCGCTGAACGACCCCTCCTCAAAGAGTTTATTCAGAAGTTCTTTAACGCGAGGCATCTGATCCTCGGAGTGGAATATATTCAGGTATTTCCCCTGAAGTTCCTTCCTGGTAAATCCATGGGTTTCCGCAAAATATGGATTCACGTAAAGGATTTCACCGCAAGGCGAGGTGATTGCTATTCCGAAGTTGGCTTTTTCTAAGATAACCTGGAATTTTTTGATTTCTTCTTCTGCCTTCTTGTTTTCCGTTACGTCAGTCGAAAAAAATGCCACTTTTTCGACTTTCCCGTTCTCGCCGAACACAGGATAAAGCCTGTGTTCGAAAAACTTTCCACGATGAAAATCCTCGAACTCTAATGGCTTTCCGGTTAAAAAGACTTCATCGATTTTCTTTGACCTGTTTTGAGCAATCCGGGGCTCAAGCAGGTTTTCCTCATAGAATTTTATCCCCACAAGTTCTTCCACTTTCTTTCCTAATCGCGATGCAAGGACTTTGTTCGCGGTAATAATGCGTTTTTCCCTGTCAAAGAGAACGGCATATTCTGAGGTCGCGTCAAGAAAAGTGCGCAAAGTTTCAGACATCTCGCGAAGTTTTTCCTCCGCCACTTTTCTTTCAGTGATATCCCTGGCATTAACAATAATTCTTGATTCACCGCTTGACTCCTCAAAGCGATGACCGACAATTTCAATTGTTCTCCATGATCCATCCTTATGCTTAATTCTGCACTCAACGGGTTTCGAAAGACTTCCGGTAGATACTATCTGACTCCAGGCTTTGAGTAGACACTTTAAATCATCAGGATGTACGGCCGTAAGCAGGTTGAAACCGTCAAGCCCCGCCTGTTTTATTCCAAAGGCTCTTTCCCCTGAGGGGTTGACGTACACCATAGAACCGTCAAGCGTTAACACGAGAATATAGTCTGTCATGCTTTCGAGTATGGACTCGAAAAACTTCCTGCTTGCCTTAAGCTCTTCCTCGATTCGCTCGCGTTTTCTTATCTGCTTTTTCAGATAATCATTTATCTGGTTCAAAAGGGTGGACCTCTCATTGGCAATCTGACGTTCATTTTCTAGCTTCTGAATTAGCGCCTTTTCTTTCTTTGACCTTGCGGTTATATCGAGCGCTATCCCGCAAAAACCTATGATTTCTCCTCTGTCGTTAATGAGCGTGCGTCCGCGAAGCTCAACTGGAAAGGTACACCCTTCTTTTGTTACCAGCATCACATCTCCGATCCCCTCTTTTCCCTCAAGCATCGCGGATATGTTATTCCAGTGAGTACCCCAGGATGATTCATCGATGAGGTCATAAACTCGCATGTTCTCTAACTCTTCTCGGGTAAAACCTGTTTTTTCCTCGAGGCGCTTATTCCAGACCATCAGTTTAGTAGTGATGTCGACAACGGCAAATATATCCGGGAGCATATTTAGGGCTTTTTCAAAAAGAACATGACTTTCCAGGATTTCCATCCTCGCTGATGAAAGGGGATTTTCCCTTATGCTTTTTTCGACTATTGAGGCCAGAAGCAATTCGAGCTGGCTTTCGTTCAAGATATACACCCTATGGCTTTCACGGGGTTCGATACACCCAAAGTTATGCTTGTTTTTTCCTTCAATAACTATTATCGTTGGGTGAAAGGGATCCTCGATCGTTTCATCAATGTACTTTTTCAAAACGCTATCGAACTCAGGTTCATACAGAATGATCAGGTCAAAATCTACTATCGGTCTTTTCTCTTTTATTGAAATTGCGCGGGCAAGGTCTTTGACTTTTTCGAAATTGATGTTTAATTTTCCGGTGAA
>JACVIW010000013.1 GCA_015711695.1 Candidatus Geohydrothermomicrobium daggyaiense | reverse complement strand
ATCGTCTGGTGCTCTTCTCCGCCAATGTCATAGGGTATATATGGCTTTGTTCTTCTTATCGCGAGTTTCTCATCTGCGGTAATAAAAGGATCTATTTTTAATGACCGAAAGAGCCACTTGTACACAGAGAGCGCAGGATGAACAAGCACTCCTCTTTCTCCGAGTCTCTCGATCAGCGAGAAGTTAAGAGCTGGTTCTAATACAACGTATATCTCGCCAACAATGGATATATGAAGGGGCTTATGCGAATTTTCGGTCTCGACGGCCAGCAGTGTATTCTTTGCTTTCTGAAAAGCTTCACGCGTTTCGCGTACGTCACGGGCCTGATGAAGAATTTTCAATCCGTCAGCAAGGGCCCGGGAAGTGGAGCCTTTCTTTATTTCAAAGGGTCTTATTTTCCTCGAGAGTGATTCAAGCTTATCAACTGCTTTTGCTTTCATGTAAAAGATGCGAAGAGCCTTTGCCCATGAGAGCGGCAAGCATTTTCCTGAGGTTTCTCTGAACCTTTTATAGACAGACGCGATGCTACTGCGCCCGAGAAACAGGCTTTCAAACTCAAAACCGGCGTCCCGGAGAATCCTGTGCTGAATTCGCCCGTAATACCCGAATCTGCACGCCCATGCCCCGCATACCATTGCGAGCGTGTTTGCCCCCATGTCAAGCGCCTGTAAGTTGTCTCCGAGATTTACTTTAAACGGAAGGCAGACAAATTCAGGAGCATAAAGTGATCCCAGCTCCACTGTTTTCTTTGTCGGCAGCGGTGGAATTATGACCTCTGCCCCAAGCGCGGACAAGAGAGCCGAAAGCGGTATATACGCGTTTCCCATGTGAGGGAAAGAAACTCTCAATTCAACTCCTTCTAACCATGTCCATGAAAGCCTCAAGCCTCGTTAAGATGCCGGCGTCCCCTGTGTGTTCATCAATAACCAGGATCATCACCGGGGGTCTCTTTCCAGGTTTAATCTCCCTGTTTATGATTTCCATAGTCATTGAATCCGGACCACACGCGAAACAGACGACAAAGACAATCCCATCCACAGTCCCTGAAGATAGAAAATATGAAGCCGCACCGACGAGGTCCCTTTCGTAGATCCATGATATATCCCTATATTCCTGTATCTCTCTTTCGATTAATTCCCGGGGGAGATCCGCTGAAGTGTGCACTCTTGCTCCAAGGCGCTCAAGTTTCCCGCAAATGTCATGGCTTAAGAACCTGTCAAAAAGCAAATATTCGTGCCCCACAACTGCGATGTCCAGACCCTGCTTTTGTTTTGGGTAAAGGTAATGAGGAACTTTTGCACAGTGATTGCATTCGATGCCCGGATCTGCGGTTTTTCGGGATGGATCGGGAGTATCCTGGTTCTGTGTCTCATGAGTGTTTTCCGTTGATCTGTCTGCTGGCGCCAGAGTCTTATTTATTAGGGAGAAGTCCGGGCGGTGGAATTTTTGCCTTTCAACGGCAACCCTTATTGACTCCCGCGCTACGCGTCCAGGTATTCCCAGAGACCTGGCTATTCTTGCAAGAGCTTTGACTACGGAATGTTTCTTTGAATCAAGGCGGAACTCTAAAACTCGGGGTTTTATATCAAGACCGTGCTTCACCATGTCAAGGAGAGCCATGAGTTTGGGACATGTAAAACCATTATCAAGGTTCTCTTCCCTGGAAAGTATTCTTTCAATCAAGATGAAATCCACCTTGTCGTTTAGGTCGAGCACGTGCCCGAAGTAGCACTTTACCGGAAGGCAAATGTCGTCAACGCTCTGGCTTATACCCCTGTCAAGGATTTGTGGATTTGTTGGATTAGAGCGAACAACATCGATTCCGCATTCCTCGAAAAAACTTTCCCATAGCGGAAAATAGCGATAATATGAGAGCGCTCTTGGAATTCCTACTCGCGTCATACGAATATTATAGTTATAAAGTGTTGCATGGATCGGGGCATTCGCAGGTATGGAGGTCATGTAGAATAAAGGAAGGTGAAAAAATGGGACTTTCAGGTTTCCGCAAGCGCATTGTAATGATAATCGGTTGTTGCCTCACGGGCGCCTGTGTCATCTTTGTTTCATGGGGTTGTGCCCGGACATCAAGAACGAATGAGTCGATCATCCAGGGAAGCTCAAAGACGCAGAAGGAAAAGTCACAGCCGCCACGGGGAGCCATGACTGTCAAGGTTTATTTTTTTAAGGGCGACAAACTTGTTGAGGTAGAGAGAAGAGTGGAAAGCACTGACCCGTTGAAAGCAGCAATTTCGAACCTTCTCGCCGGTCCGACATCAAGCGAAAAAAGCGAGGGGATATCCACTGCTATACCGGAAGGCGTCCGGCTGATCTCCTCGTCTATAGAGTCTGGCGTGGCTCGCCTAGATTTCTCAGAGGAGATGAAGAAATACGGTGGAGGGTCGACATGGGTCATCGCTATAGAGAACCAGATCAAGAAGACAGTCAGTGCCAACTGCCGGGATGTCGAAAATATAGAAATTTTTATAGAAGGTATTCCTTCCGAAGAATCCCTTCAGCCTTGAGGATTTTATTCGAGGTGGCTTTTATCGCTCAACTGTTACCCGCTGTGGTTGTTTACATTAAGAGTCACGTATCTTTTTTTGCATTCTCACCATTGTACCGTCAGCGCCTGTCTTCGTCTCGACCGCGTCCATAAGCGTGTGGATGAGAAATATCCCCCTTCCGCATAAAGCTGTTGGATCAGGCATGCTTTCTGGAACTGCTCCAGGGTCGAATCCTTTACCCTTATCTGAGACCTGAATAATTACGGAATCGTCGAAAACCTCACACACCACGTCCACGGGCTCGTCACTTTCGGGATTATGCTCAAGCGCGTTTTTGCATGCTTCGTGTGTGGCAAAGACTATATCGTGAACATGGTACCTGATGGAATCAAAGGGTTGAAGTGTTGTTCTTATGAATTCTCTTAACGTGGTGAGACTTTCTGCTCTGGGCTGAAGGGTGTATTTACAAACTTTCTTCTTTTCCCCTCTCGTAGTGATATTGCCCTTGCGTATCTGCGGCTTTTTACGCTTCTTATCTTTTTCCATCAGGGATAACTCCCATTTAAATTTCTTGTGCGTATGTATAGACTTAAAAGTTACTGATGTCAATACAGAACCAAAAAAATTATTCATTTTTTGGCGCGGCTGTTTTTGCGTGGGCTCCGAGACGTTTCGGGTACGGGAGGTGAAAATGCTTATCGAAATCTACGGCAAGAAACCGAAAATCGCCGAAGACGCTTTCGTTGCGCCTACCGCTGTTCTCATAGGTGACGTGACAGTGGAAAGCGGCGCAAGTATATGGTGGGGAGCGGTTCTTCGTGCGGACTGGAATCCAATAAGGGTGGGGGCGCGAACAAGTATTCAGGATAACTGCGTAGTACATTGCAACGTGGCTAATCCGACGGATATTGGAAGCGACGTAACCGTTGGTCACAGCGCGGTTATTCATTCTGCCACGATAAAGGATGGGGCGGTGGTCGGAATAAACGCAACAGTTCTTGATGGGGCGGTTGTAGGAGAAAGGAGCGTAGTTTCAGCTGGGTCGGTTGTTACTCCCCGGACAGTGATCGAGGCTGGCATGCTTGTGGGTGGAATCCCCGCAAAGCCCATCAAAGCTCTCAGCGATGATGCAAAAGAATCATTTGCCGCCGGAAAGCGCGCGTACGAGGAACTTGCCCGGGAATACAGAAAACTTGAGTTGGACGTTTAAAACTCTTGTTTTTGCCTTGAGGAAAAAGTGTTAAGCGAACGAAATGTTGGCGTGTCCCCAATAGATTGGAGGAGTACAAGTGTTATAATCCGCCTGTATTCTCAAGCATATAAGCGAGCGTAAAGGCAGTGTGGTTTTTATAAACCTGATGTATGGTTGCGTGGGTTTGCGCAAGCGTTGTATCGTATGTTCTAACGATTTTGAGGAGGTGCGACTCAGGTGTTTTCAAAGATGCTAAAAGTTGCCAAGAGAAATTGTATTTTTTTCCTGCTGATCATAGTTCTGACAACGCCGCTATTATCATCTGGGTGCGCGGCTTCAACTCCCGTTGAGGCGGTGGAAAAATTCATAACCGGTATAGATTTCAATGATTGGAGCGCTTTCAAGGAATCCGTTCTTCCTGATGAAGTGCGAAAGATGACAAGGGAAGACGTCCAGCACTGGCGGGAGAATGTACTACCCCAGGTTAGCGAGTCCTACAAGTTTAATCTGGAAAAATTAAAGTTTAAAGTAAAGCCAGAAAAAAAGAACAGGGCGCTCGTGAAAATTGTTGAAGGAAAAATAATAGTTATAAAGGGCAGCAAGAGCAATACTGACCTAACCGTTGACGCCAGAACCGAAACAGTTTCTTATGTCGATGCAGAAAAAAAAGAAATTGTAACTGAGAAGTTCTCCGGGCAAAAGTTATACACACTGGAATTCCCGGTTGAAAAATACAAGGGCAGATGGTATGTGGATATACCTCTTTCCCAAAGCGGCGGGGAAGGTAAGTGATCGCTCATATCATGAGAATATTGTGACTGTTTTACTGACGATTTGTGTGGGAATGTGAGGAAAACATGAGTCTGCGTATCAAGAAAGGGATTTATCGAAAAATTTTCTTATTGCTAATTCCTATTCTTGTGGCAGCAGGGCTTACCGCCTCGGGCTGTGGAGTGGAGAATTCTCCTGAAGGGGCGGTGCGGAAATTCTTCAAAGCCTGGGAAGAAGGCAACTGGAAGGCATATAAGTCATGTATCGCTCCGGAAAAAAGAAAGTTAAGCAAAGTCGAGGATGAGCTCGCGAGGATGCGCTTTGAGCAAACCAAAGTCAGGTTTGAGGGAATTGAGCTTAAAGTCCAGCGATCCCAAGAGGACAGAAACAAAGCGGTGGTTCATCTACGGAGCGGCAAAATAAAGTATACCGCAGTGATCATGGGGGAGAAGAAAACAGAGGTGCAGGATATCGGTAAGATGCCTGAAAACGAGCGTCCATTTTTTGAGACCGTCAGGGTTGGCGGGAAATGGTATGTGATTATTGACCTTTAAGATCCCCGTTTTGGTCCAGGCTTAGTAAAGGAGATATGCGCAAAAACGTGAGGTTTGAAGAACATTTTGTGAATCCAGGTCTCATGTTGTTTCTTTGAACCTTTTGCGAGAAAGCGGATTTTTCGTGATTACGAACTTCACGCTTGCCCGATCAACAAAGACGGCACAACTGAAGAAAATGCGACTATTAAGTGGTTTAGCGCGCAGCTTAGGAAAAATTAATATATTTATTATTCGGGTAAAACGCCGATAAAAGCGTTTATGAGATCTGTCTCAGTTATTATGCCCACCAGTTTCTCCCCCTCAACCACCGGAAGTCCCCCGACTTTCATATTGAGAATTATTTTCGCCGCTTCCCGGAGGCTTGTCTCGGGATTAACTGTTCTCGGGTTTGGGGTCATTATCGTCTCAACCTTAATCGTATCCAGTAAAAAGTCATGATATTTCTTTTCTGTTAGGACAACCGATGAGACGGTTGCGTTTCTAAGGTCTCTGTCCGTTACAATACCTATGAGGCGATCTCCATCAAGTACCGGGAACCTCCTCAATTTCTTTTTCTCAACGAGCTCCCAAACTTTTCTTATGGGATCTTCAGGTTTGACGGTCAGGACTTCTTTTGTCATGCACTCACGAACTTTTGTGGGTATACCTTTCATTTCTACCATCCTTTGCACGGTGGTTTTTTCAAACATTTAAAAGGCGCTGAACAAACATAAGTGTTCAGCGAACACCGTGTTGCTATTATACTTCTTTTTTTAAAAAGAGCGCGGTGAATACGCCACATTGCTCCCTGCCTTTTGTTTTCCGGTGACTGTTCGCTTGATATCTGCGTTGAGTTAAGTTTTGCCGGGTTATGATATCCGGAGTTTCTGGCTCATGTTTGATATGATATGAGCCAGCGTATTCCAAGTATTGGCGCGCAGCGGGGGCTGATGAGAAATTGCACGAGAAGAAGGATAGCGGTAAGAAAGAAGAAGACTCGAAACGTATGCCAATTTTCGGTAGCTGGCATGGCGCGATCCCTTTCGGGGAAAGTGAAGAAGAGCGCGAAGCTTCAATAAAAGAGGCGGAGCCCAAAAAGATCATCAGGCATCTTGACACCCCGAAAGGGAAAATAGTGATAGAAAATTACTGTTCCCCGGAGAAACTCGAATCCCTTTCGATTGATGATGGCATATGCATGTTCAGCAGGCATGATCCTGAAAGGCAAAAGCGCGCGCTGGTCACGGTAAGCAGAAGCGATTGTGGCAATGTCATTGTCGGTATCAAAGATTCTACAATCGTTTCTTATATAGGCATTCATAAGCCATCTGAAAGGGAGAGATGGGGCAAGCCAAAATACCCCTGGCTTTTTGAACTCGGAGCCATCGAGGTCAGCCGTAATTATAGGCGGCTAGGTCTTGCTCAAGCCATGCTCAAGGTGGCTTTTGACGACCCTTACTATGAGGACAAAATTGTGCTCACTACGGGCTTCACATGGCACTGGGATCTGGAGCAGACCGGGTTAACAAAATACCAGTACCACGATCTTGGGGCCCAGCTTATGGGGAGATTCGGTTTTATTGAGATGGCTACTGACGAACCGAACGTAACAATGGACTCGGCGAACCTTTTTCTTGTCCGTGTGGGTAAAAATGTCCCGTTTTCCCGGTATCAGAAGTTCGCGTCACTGCTCTTTGCCAATGAATGGGAAGCGATGCTTCGCGGCTGGTGAGATAAGTTACGTTTCGATTCCATGAGCAGGTCAATCAGGCTTATATTCAAAAATTTTTTGGAGACAGCATGGTAGGTTTTTAAGATCTTAGAATATGAAGCTGAACGGTTTTATAAAGACAGGGACAGGTTTTTAGGTCTGGCGATTTTTAAATAATAGTTTTTCGACACTTTTGTGTTCTGGTTATGCTGGTTTGAACCTGTCTTTCAATTTCTTGAGCACATTTGGCATTGTCGTGTATTCCATTTCTTCGAGTGGAAGCCGATGCGGCTCGAAGGGGCCGTGCCTTCTAAAATAATCTGCTGCGTCAAGAGCAAGTTTCCGCGCATTGTCGAAGCTCTTATCTCCAAGCATATCTCGAGGTCCGATCAGCTTCCCGTTTTTCAATTGAAAACCGAGACCGACAACTCTGGGAGGACCATCGAATCTCGTTGGTGTATCGTCCTCGATTCCCACCGGCATCAAGGGACCGTGATGAGATCCGCGCATCCATCCCGCTACTGCGTGAGGGAAAGAAAAGGGCTCAAGAACTTCTCCTACCGCAGGAAGCCCACTCTGGCAACGCACTGCCATCACAGGGTCATCCTTGCCCACGTATTTTCCTGCCATCAGGAAGAGCCTCTGTGTGGAGGTTACGGCTACAGGTTCATCGGACCCTTTTCGGAACACATGTTTTATCACGTATCTTGAAGGCGAGCCTATGAAGACGAGCATATCGTACATCTCCTCTGGAAGGGAGAAGATTATCTTTCGCTCCTCTATTAAGTCAAGTACCTCAAAACGAAAGCCCTCGTGCATACTTGGGTCTATTACAAGTCCGATGGTGTTGAACGGGTCGGCGAACATTCTGAAAAGGGGCATATTCCAGGCGCCCGGCTCTGTTTTGTCGGCGAGAAAAACTATTACCGGTTCTGATGGTCTTTCCTCGAAAGTCATCTCGGCAAATCCAGGTCCCATTCCTTTAAGGTTTCCTGAAAAAGCGTCAACAAGGAGATCCTGGCCTGCACCATATTGCCCGTATTCTTTTGCCACCTGAGTCATCGCGGTAAAAGTGTCCCAGGCAAATCTATGAATCTCTTCATTTTCTACTCCGCGGTTGTGCGTGATAATAAGAGCTATATCGTCCCCTACCTCTCCCTGGCAGTAATCGATAATGAGGCCTTCTTTCTTAGCTTTTTCGAGCTGAACCACGCAGCATTTTCTTAACTCGGGGTGAACGTCGGAGTGCCCTACGTAACCGCCGACATCCGCTTTGATGATACTTAATGTTATCTCAGCCATTTCGACCTCCTGCCTAAATTGTTATTATTGTCAGCTCGCTTTTTTATTTGTTTCCATGTTTGAGTTTGCCAGACGAAAGAATTATACATCAGTGGACTGAATATTTTGAAAATTTCCCGTGAGTCTTTTGGTTTCTCCAACTGGGGAGGGTCTTGAATGGGGCCTTTTTAGTATGGGGTTATTGTACGCCAGGTTAGACAGAGTGAGCTTCATTTCTTTGATAATTTAACGGTTGCATTAAAATAACGATTAGGGTGTATCGAATGACATGTGACTGTTGGAAGAGTGAAAATGACTGTTTAATGCCAACAGTATATGAGATATGAAATTTTTTAATTCGAGTTTTAGAAGAAGGGGCCGGAAATATGAGCACAATATATCTTGATCATGCAGCGACAACACCCCCGCTCAAGGAAGTGTACGAGGCGATGAAACCATTTATTTCGTATGAGTTCGGTAACCCATCATCTATTTATTCGATCGGAAAAAAAGCTCGTGCGGCTGTCGAGCATGCGCGCAGGCAGGTTGCTGAACTAATAGGCGCGAAACCGGGCGAGATTGTTTTCACTTCCGGAGGTACCGAATCTGACAATCTTGCGCTTGTGGGGGGAGCGTTTGCCTGGAAGGAAAAAGGGAATCATATAGTCACTACAGCGATTGAGCATCATGCCGTTCTCGAATCGTGCAGGTTTCTCAAGCGTATTGGGTTTGACCTATCAATCGTTGGGGTAGATTCTTCGGGTATCGTTGATCCAGATGATATACGTAAAGCAATCAAAAAAGATACTGTGATGGTATCGGTGATGCATGCCAACAACGAGGTTGGCACAATCCAACCTGTGGCCGAGATTTCGAAAATTTGCAGGGAGAGGGAAGTGTATTTGCACACCGACGCTATTCAGAGTGTTGGTAACGTTCCGGTCAATGTGCAGGAGCTTGGTGTTGACATGCTGAGCGTGTCGGCGCATAAGATTTACGGCCCCAAAGGAGTGGGAGCACTTTACGTGAGAGAAGGTTGCATTGTTGAAAGATTGATTCACGGCGGTGAACAGGAAAAAGGCTTGCGGGCGGGCACGGAAAATGTGCCGGGAATTATTGGGCTTGGAGTCGCCGCGCGAGCCGCCAACTCAGGGCTTGAACAAAGAGCAAAAAGAATCGCTTTTTTTAGAGACACTCTTATAGATGGAGTGCTTTCAACAATACCCGGTGTTTACCTCAACGGGCACCGCCAGGAGCGTCTTCCAAACAACGTGCACTTTTGTTTCGATGGTGTGGAGGGTGAAGCTGTATGTCTTCACCTTGATGCGGCTGGCATTTGCGCTTCAACCGGCTCGGCTTGCAGCTCTGGGGCGCTTGAACCTTCCCATGTGCTTCTGGCGATGGGGGTGGGATATGAGCTGGCGCAGGGTTCGGTAAGGTTTACGCTGGGAAGGGACAACACCATTGAGGAAATTCACCACCTTATAGAAATTCTTCCCCCGATAATTGCGCGCCTGCGCGCGATGTCACCTGGTGGGTATTATCGGCCTGGTACCTGCGCGAATAGCTTGTGCAACAGGGGGACCGAAAAATAGAACCGCTTACTCATGGTAAAGTCTCATGCGGTGGGATGGCTTCATTCGGCTGTTTTTCGATCCCGATAGGCTCTATGTCTTTGGCTATTATGGAGACTGCCCCAGCGTGCTCCCGCACGGTTCCCTTGATTAGAAGCGCCCTTGAGCGGGCGGACGGAAACTCCAGCTTCTGGTAGTCGTCCGGGAAGATAATTGCCTCGTAAGTCCCGTGAAGGTCTTCGAGTGTGAGGAACTGCATGTAGCGACCATCCTTTGTAACGACTCTTCTCCGGGCTATGACCCAGCCAACCGCAGTGACGGTTTTGCCTGACTTTGAGTCTATACGGGTGCTATTAACGGTAGCGCGGGAAATCCAGTAGGGCGCGAGAATTTCGAGCGGGTGTGAGGATACGCTTGCCTCAAGTAACTCAAGCTCCATGCGAAGTTTTTCTGCTGGTGAATAGTCGGGAATCCTGGGAAGCAGCACCCGGGGAATCGAGGCTGTAGGGTCGAAAAGCCGTGTGGACTTCTCCGGAGTACCGTGTCTGGCTGGGGCGCGGGCTTCGCGAACCACGGGGTAGATCATGCGAAGTTTCCACAGGAGTTCCGGGCGGGTGTTTTCAAAGGTGTCAAAAGCACCGGCTTTGATAAGCGCGGCGACTTCCTCCTCGGAGATATCAACCCTTGAGAGAAAGTCTGAGAGGGAGGTGAATGGGAATTCAGCACGGGCGGAAATTATCGAGTCTATTGTCTTTTTTCTCACGCCCTTTATCCTTGAGAGCCCTATGTAAATCATTCCTGAAACCACCGAATAATCGGCTTCGCTTCTGTTTATGTCGGGAAGGCAAACTCTGACTCCAAGACGCTTTGCTTCCTCGATGTAAACCGAGTGGTGGTAAAACCCAGCGTCGTTCGATAGCACGCATGCCATGAACTCGGCTGGATAATGAGCTTTCAGGTATGCGGCCTGATAGGCGAGCTCCGCGTAAGTCGCGGCATGCGCTTTGGGAAAGCCGTAGCCCGCGAAATTTGCGAGGCTCGTAAAGATAGCTCTGGCATTCTTTTTTGGGATACCCCTTGCTGCGGCGCCCTCAATGAAACGCTCGCGGATTGAGTTCATCTGCTCAGGTGAGCGCTGGTGCGTCATGGCGCGGCGCAGTTCATCTGCTTCCTCGAGAGTGAAATTCGCTATGGCTGCCGCGGCCTTGAGCACCTGCTCCTGGTAAATGAACGTGCCAAGTGATTCGGAAAGTATTGGCTCGAGTTCTTTGTGAATGTAGGAGACAGGCTCGAGACCTGCTCTGCGCTTGAGGAAGAGCTCCTTCATTCCGCTTCCGGAGGCGCCTGGCCTGATTAATGCGATGGCAAGGGTTATGTCTTCGATTGAGCGTGGCTTCAGCGCGGAAAGAAGGGAGCGCATACCGGGGCTTTCAATCTGAAAAACTCCTATGGTTTGTCCTTGAGAGATAAGCCTAAATGTCTCGGGGTCATTGCGCGGAAGGGAGTTGGTGTTGATTTTTTCCCCGTGCTGCTTTCTTACGAGCGCCGCGGAGTCCTCTATTACCGAGAGCCCTCTCTGGCCAAGTATGTCTATTTTTAGAAGCCCGAGTCTCTCTATGGGCCCCATGTCATACTGGGTTATAATGAAGCCCTTCGCCGCGCGCTGGAGAGGAACCAGATCTGTTATCGGGCGGTCCGCGACCACAATACCCCCTGCGTGGATGGAGAGATGTCTTGGGAAACCGTCAAGACGGGAGCTCAATTCGAAAATGGTGCGGTATGGCTCTGAAGTTAAATCAAGCCCGCGGCACGAGGGAATCGTTGAGATAGCCGATTCTATCTGACTTGCCCTGCAATGAGGTATATTCTTTGTCAGGCGGGAGGTCTCATCGGGCGATAGTCCGAAGGCTCTGGCCGCGTCTCTCAGTGCTATTCTGGACTTCATTGTAGCGAAAGTGCATATCATCGCCACTCTGTTCGCTCCGAACCTGCGGTAGATGTAACGGATCACTTCATCCCGCCTGCGCCAGCTTACGTCGAGGTCTATGTCGGGCGGATCTTCCCTTGCTGGAGAGAGGAATCGCTCGAAATAAAGGTTATGCTCGAGCGGGTCTATGTATGTTATACCGAGAACATAAGCGACCATGCTGCTCGCCGCCGAACCTCGACCGACCGCTTTTATGCCGTGTTCCCGGCAAAACCTCGCGATATCGTGAACAATAAGGAAATAGGAAGTGAATCCGAGCTTCTCTATGACGTCGAGTTCGTGATGAAGCCTGGAAAGTGCTTCCGGGGAGAGCGGACGGTATCGCCTGGATGCACCCTCGAGGCACAATTTAGCAAGGTGGGAGAAGGGGGTTTCGCCCGGCGGTATGTCTACTTTCGGGAAAAGTCGAACGCCCTTCTGAAAACGGAAATCGCAGGAGCGCGCTATTTCGGCCGTGAGTGGCAACGCCTCCGGCGCAAGCGTGTACGGGTAAATACTGAAGGCTTGTTTCATTTCCTCCGGGGTCTTTAAATAGCTTTCAGGGGTTGCGCACTCATGGGATGGTATGTGCGCGAGAGGCTTTGAAAGACGTATGGCGTTCAAGAGAAGGTGAAGTTTGTAATCCTTCGGGCTTGCGAAAGCTACCCGATTGCTCGCGACGCAAGAAATGCCGAGCCGATGGGCTTTTTCTATAAGAGCCTCAGCCTCCAGGTGGCTTTTCTTGGTTCCGTCGTTTGAGATCTCGGCGTAAAGGTTCCCCCCAAAAATCTCGAGCAGGCTTTCGAGCATTTCTGGTTCGGAGCAGAGCGCGAAAAGCCCTTCTGCGTGCTGAAAAAGACTTTCGAGTGGAAGAGGCTTCCCTTCCCTGTACTCGTCCGTTTCCCAGGATACTCCGAGGTGCCTTTCCGTGACTAGCCTGCACAGATTGGAGTAACCTTTCTCGTTCTGGGCAATCAGTATGATTCGGCGGCTTGGCCTTGCGTTCTCATCGGGCGGAGCAACTTCGAGTTCGCAGCCTATGATTGGCTTGATCCCGGCGGCGGTTGCCTCTTCGAAAAAAGGCACGGCGGCATACAGGGCATCTCGGTCAGTAAGCGCCAGAGCCTCCATTCCGGATTCGGCGCAGGCGGAAACAAGTTTTTCGACCGGGCTTGCCCCGTAAAGGAGACTGAATTTGCTGTGCGTGTTGAGGTGAACGAAGGACATGGGGGACCACCGTTTATACTGCCGCTGCGAGGTGCCGGTTATTCCGGATACCTGGTTCTGGAAGGGGACGTTTTCCCGCTTTAACGCTCCGCGCGTTCAGCGATCCCGCTCTCATGATAGCCTCAAAGCCGAACCTGCTTCGGATGAGATCAAGGCTCCTGTTGAGCCTGTCAATTTTTTCCGGGTCTCCTGCAGTTGAGTGGTGCGGGAAGAGCTCGTACTGATTTGAGAAAGGGACAAGGGACGAAAGGTTTACCCCGAGCAACCTTATGCGTACCCCACGTTCCAGGAGGAGCTCGAGTAGTTCAAGTCCGATACGGTAGATAGTTTGTTCACGGTCAGTTGGGTGCGGGAGAGTGCGGGATTTGATTCTGGTCTCAAAATCGGAGTATTTGGCCTTCACGCTAACTCTTCTTGACGCGAGCGCGCTTTTCCTCAAAGCCCCGCAGCATTTCTCGCAGAGCAACAGAAGGATCGAGCGGAGGAATTCGCGTTCGAGCGTGTCGCTTTCAAAAGTTATCTCCCTGCTTATCGACCCCGGTATCTCGGCATCGTTTACCCGGCGCCTGTCAACGCCTCTCGCATATTCGTGGAGAATGCGTCCCCGTGACCCAAGAACCGACTCCAGTGCTTCCGGAGGCATAAGAGCAAGCTCTCCTATTTTGCGAATACCCATCTCGGCAAGGATGAGTCGAGAGGAAGGGCCGACCCCGGGGAGCGCTTCCACAGGAAGCGGTGCTAGGAAGGACTCCTCCATGCCCGGCGGAACCTCGATGAATCCCTCTGGCTTGGCAAGAGCGGAGGCGACTTTGCTCACGATCATCGCGCTTGCGAGCCCGGCGCTTGAGGGAAGACCGAGCTTCTCCTTTATTCTTTGCCTTATCTCTTGAGCCACCCCTGCCGGATTGCCGAAAAGGAGCTGACAGCCGGTGAGATCCAGGTATGCCTCATCTATTCCAGCCTGTTCCACAAGAGGGGCATATTCGCGAAGTATTCTCATCACGAGATTTGAGTAGTACTCGTAGGCTTTGAAATTGCCGTGGATGATGATCGCTTCCGGACAGAGTCTTACCGCCCGGGTAAGAGGCATTGCCGAGCGCACGCCTTTCCGGCGCGCTTCATAAGAAGCGGAGGAGACCACTCCTCTTCTCGATAGACTGCCGGTCACGATTACCGGTTTGCCCTCAAGGGAGGGGTCAAGTTGCCTCTCCACAGAGACGAAAAACGCGTCCATGTCTATGTGAAGGAAAGCTCTCCGCCACTCGATGGGAAAATTCGTTTTGTTCAAGCTAGCCACGTGGGTGGTCCCTTTAATCAAATCGATCCCCCCGCGTCTTTTTTTCTATCAGCCGGATTATCCCTATGACCTTTCCCTGGATCTCAAGGCGGTCTCCTTCCTGGAGAATTATTGGTTTCATCTCGGGGTTGGCTGGTTCGAGCGCCACTGTTTCCCTGTCTCCCTCAAGGAAGCGACGGAAATTTTTCAGGGTCACTTCCGCTCCGTTTATCAGGGCTACAACCGTATCCCCGTTTTCTGCTGTGACCTTTTTCTCCACCAACACATAATCCCCGTCGAGGATGCCTTCTCCCACCATTGACTCGCCCCTGACCTTCAACGCAAAACACTCACGCCCCGCAACCATCCCCCAGGGTACCTCTATATCCTCGGGGATAGGGAGAGCCTCAATCGGAAGCCCGGCGGAGATGATTCCGAGTAGGGGTATCCTGGCTGACACTGGTCGCTCCTCTCGAGCGGAGGCGCGGGTTTGGGGGTATCTGAGAAAAGACCTGCCGGTTCCGGTCAGTGTTATAGACCTTGCTTTGTTCGGACGCCTGTGTATCATGCCTTTTTTCTCGAGGGCGCTTATATGCTCGGCGACCGTGGCGACCGAGGATAGCCCGAGCAGGGAAGCAATTTCGCGCATAGTGGGAGAATAGCCCCTGGTCGCCCGGTATCGGGCTATGAAATCGAGAATCTGAACCTGCCTTCTGGTCAAAATCTCTTCCATGGTGAGATGATATTACCCGAACAAAAACCGAAAATCAATACTCGAGGGAAAGAATTTTTTGAGTTTTGAGTACTGTCTTACTGTCTTAATGAGAAAGCGAGACTCCCGGCGGCTTATCAGGGGTTTGTCCGCGGTTTGAAAACCAGCTGAGGGACTCACTTTCTGTGTCCTGGAGATGAAAAACCGTGGAATGATGAAGGGCCGGGAATTGACGGGTGAACTCGAGGGAGGTTATTGAGGCGCCAGGGGTTAAAGGCGTTCGGACTCCACGGCTCATCCCCTGATAAGGCCATCCTTTCGGAGGGGAAAAGGCAGGCTAAGACGCGGTGGATAGTTTAAGATGCTCGAGGTCGAGCTTTTCACGTGATATCGAGAATTTTTTTGACTAGTTCCACTTTTTTATCCAGCTCCGCGAGTCTTGAGATCATGATCCGCTGGGCCTGAGGCGAACCCGCTCCGTGCATGCTTTCTGTGAGGTAAGCCGCGGCGCCGCATCCGACTGTCATATTTTCAATGAATTTCAGAACTTTTATCCTGTTCAGGGTGGGAACATCCCCGACTCCTTTCAGGTACTTTTCGATATAGTCCGCTATCTCGGGGTTTCTTATGTCTTTTTCGGATGGCATGGTGACTAGCAACCCCCCAGCGATGTCCTGGAGAAGCCGCGCGATCTCGAATGGAAACCTTGTGACGTTCAACTTGCAGACATTTGCAAGGAGGGTGTCGACCTCGTAGTTTCCAGCGGGTGTCTTCTTTCCCATCGAGCTGCATGCTATACCGCAGGAGAAAAGCGTCTCGTTTAAGTGGATCATTTCCACTATCTTTTCACGTATGTGACTCGCCTTCCAGGTGCCCTGATACTCGGATATAAGTTTTGCCGCCCCGATCAGCACATCTCCCACTCCAACTTTGCAGCCTCCGTAGCTCTGCCTGTGAAATGCCGCAAAACGCTCCACTACAAGCCCGCTAACGTCGAATTCCCCCGCCATAAAGACCCGTTCATTGGGGACGAAGACGTCATCGAAAACCACTAGTGCCTCCTGGCTCGAATAGAGGGGATTTCCCATATCCAGAGGGCTGTCCTCTAGCCTTCTGGTGTCGGACGGCTGCCTGCCCAGAATAAAAATCACTCCTTTTGTATCCGAGGGAATAGCGAAAGAGACAGCGTAGTCGGATTCCTCTTCGCGCATCGCTACGGTTGGCATTACGAGGATTTCATGGGAATTAAGGGCGCCGGTCTGGTGCGCTTTCGCGCCTCGGACGACGATTCCTTCATCACTACGGTCAACAATATGTACAAACATGTCCGGATCTTGCTGGTCGCCCGGTCTGAGGCTTCTGTCACCTTTCACATCAGTCATCGCCCCATCAACCACTAAGTTTTCTTCCTGTATCCAGGCGATGTAGTCTTTGAGTCTCTTGTGATACTCGGTTTTGTGCTTTTGGTCACATTCATATGTCACCGAATATAATGCGTTTATCCCGTCCATCCCCACGCATCTCTGGAAACAGGTAGAAGTTCTTCTTCCCAAGAGACGCTGCATGAGCACTTTCTTAACTAGGTCATCGACGCTCTGGTGAATGTGAGTGAATCTGCTGATACGTTTGCCGGTGAGGTGCGAGTCCGCAAAAAGAATGTCGAAAGCCTCAGGCTCGTCTCCTGAATTGTATGTTTCGGCAATGGCGTTAAGCGAAGGGATTACCATTGGGTGGGCGGTTGCGTTTTCGACCTGCTCACCCAGAATATATATTCGCCTTTTCAGTTTTCCAAGGCTTTCCCTGTATTCTGTCGGATTTGAAATTTTCATTAGCGGACCCCTTTCATTAGAAGTTACTGAAGATCAGGATACTCAAAAAGAACAAAAAGAAGTCATCAATTTGTTTTACCCAAAAATATTTCCATTATCTTTAACCGCGGCTCAATTCATCCAGTGTTAGTCAATAATTTCTATCTTCCTGGCACAAAACCGGTTACCACATGGCCCCCAGTTATGTTGTAGAAGTAGAAATACATGGGACGTTCGCAAATCACGGGGATATCGGATGATATCTTTGATGAGAGCTCGAGGTCTCGGCCTGCATCTTCATTGACGTATATGGTTAACCTTGATTTTGGCTCAATTCTGTGGTTTGTTACGATTGTCCTTTTTTCGGACGTGTAATAGGTTACAGTTATTTTTCCTGCGGAGTTATTGGGATTAAGAACGCAGAGCCATTCGTCAAAATTCGCTCCCGTATAACCTTCTGCGAAAAACCAAGTAGTGGCTGGAGTGTTAATGGGCGCTCCGTCGTGTCCTCCGTCCCATGCTCCGTGATAAATGAAATACATTGGCCTTTCCGCGATGAATCCGGTGTCGGACGTGAGTTTAATTGAAACATCTTTCTCGGGTCCGACCTCATTGTTTATGAAGAGCGTGAGCCTTTGAAGCGCCGGAACCGTGTATGTTTTCAGCATAGGCGCGCCTTGCCCATGAGCGAATGTGTATTCGGCCGTTACTTTTATATCGATTGGTTCTGGATTCTGGATGCAGAGCCATAAGTCGAATCCTTCCCGGGTAGTGC
>MU158448.1:1533-17742 GCA_015711695.1 Candidatus Geohydrothermomicrobium daggyaiense | reverse complement strand
ATTTGGTAATTTTGTCGATTTCTTCACGGGCGTCTTTGACGTCGGATATGATGTTTTCCGTCTGTTCCTTTAACCTATCATAAATTTCTTCAACAAGTGCGATGGTGAGCTGAGTTCCAGCCCGAAGTGAGGAAGCAAGATTAGCTATCTCCCGGGAAATATCTTTTGTAGTACTGTCGATTTGGGCAATAACTTCATTTGCTCTGTCGAAAACGCCCTTTGGCTTCTCTTTCTTTCGGCAACCTGTCGAGGTGAATAAAGAAAAAAGAAGCAAAACCACCGCGGTCATTACTGACAGACGGATGTAGGACTTGCTCAATTCAATCCCTCCTTCTGTTTTTGAGGTTCGCATGAGATAAACGTGTTGTTGATTATGTTATGTTATATTTTTAATAGATCGAAGACAATAAGAAGTTCATTCTCCTTGTTGTTGCTTCTGCTCTCTGTTAGGATAAAAAGCTGACAATTAAACAAAGTCTTCGGGACAGGGTGAAATTCCCGACCGGCGGTATAGCCCGCGAGCTTGATATGAGCAGACCCGGTGTGAGTCCGAGGCCGACGGTGAAAGTCCGGATGGGAGAAGACGTTTCGGTTGATCCATGCGCGCCGGCGAATTCTCCCGGTGCGTTTTGATTTCGATTAAATAAAGCGTTATGGAGTTTTTGGGGCCTGGGGAGAAATTGATATATGAGATGAAAGCTCCCGAGCCAAAAAGCGCGGATGAAGGCTATATGCTCCGTGCGCTGAGGATAGCGGAGCTGGGCAGAGGAAGGGTAAGTCCAAACCCTCTTGTTGGCGCTGTTCTTGTTAAGAACGGTGTAATTGTCGGAGAGGGATACCATGCCTTTGCAGGCGGTCCACACGCCGAGGTGGTAGCTATCGAAATGGCTGGTTCGATGGCTGAAGGCGCGATTCTTTATGTGACTCTGGAACCGTGCAACCATCATGGAAAGACTCCCCCGTGCACACAAGCGATAGCGAAAGCTCGTGTGAAAAAAGTTGTCTATTCAACCGAAGACACGAATCCTGACGTTACCGGGGGAGGGTCCCGCGTTTTGAAAAGTGCGGGCGTCGAAGTAGTGCGCGGCCCCTTTTCTGAGATCGCGAGAAGGCAGAATGAGTCTTATTTCAAATCTGTCGAGACAGGATTTCCTTTTGTAACGCTTAAAATGGGCTTAAGCCTTGACGGGAAGGTCGCTACTGGAGCGGGGAAGTCCAAATGGATCACTTCTAAGCACTCGAGAGACGATGTTCAGCGGATGAGAATGGAAAACGACGCCATTATGGTCGGCATCGGAACGGTTCTTGCTGATGACCCGCTATTAACACCGAGGACAAGCGACGCAAGGGGGAGTTGTCCTCTTCGTGTTGTTTTGGATAGTAACTGCAGGATTCCTCCAGAAAGCAGGATCTTGAACGAGGGCGAATCTCCTGCGCTTGTTGTTGTGAGCAAATCAGCGCCACGTGAACGAATAGAAGCTATTAAAAGACGCGGAGCTGAAGTAATTATTGCCGGTGTTGGAAACAGAGTAGACTTAAAAGAGCTTATGAAGGCGCTCTCCCTAAGGGGAGTGAGAAGTGTTTTACTCGAGGGCGGACCGACAGTCGCGTCGAGTTTCCTGAAAGAGGGGCTGATTGACAAGATGGTCTTTTTTGTAGCACCGATTGTTCTTGGTGGCCACGGCGCTCCTGGTCCTTTCGCTGGTGAGGGCGTGAAAGATCTAACTGAAGCTTGGAGATTTCGCATAGAGACTGTGTTTCAATCCGGAAATGACCTGAAGATAATCGCTTATCCTGAGGACGTGGGGTGAACTATATGTTTACCGGTTTGATTGAAGAGGTGGGCACAATCAAAAGATCCACGGTTTCAAATGCAGGTTCTGGTTATCTTGTCGTAAAGGCTTCGAAGGTTCTCGAGGATTTGCAAATCGGTGATTCGGTATCCATATCCGGAGCGTGCCAGACGGTTATTTCAAAGAATTCTGATTCTCTGACCGTGGAAGTTATGCCAGAAACAGCAAGAAGAACAACTCTGGGATCATTAAGAATAGGTGACCGTGTAAATCTCGAAAGAGCGATTAAAGCCTCTGGGAGATTTGGTGGTCATATGGTAAACGGTCACGTGGATTGCGTGGGCACGGTTCTTGCCAGGGCAACAGAGCAAAACGCGGTCATTCTGACCATAGGATATCAGAGCCATTTCGGTCGCTACCTTGTAATTAAGGGCTCGGTTGCTATTGATGGGGTGAGTCTCACAGTAGCCTCGCTTGCTCAAAACAGTTTCACTGTCTCTTTAGTTTCTCACACCCTTGAAAACACGACATTGAAAGATGCGCGTCCTGGCACTCGGGTAAATATCGAATTTGACATACTTGCCAAGTATGTTGAGGCACTTCTGAAACTTGAACAGTCTAAGGAAAAAACTGAACCAAACATCATCGAGAAACTCATAGCCGGCGATGAAAAAGAGTCGGTAGATAATTTTTGAAGGAGGTTTTTAAATGCCGTTCAGCACGATAGATGAAGCAATCGAAGAATTGCAACAGGGAAGGGTCATAATCGTTGTCGATGACGAAGACAGAGAAAACGAGGGTGATTTTGTGTGTTCGGCACAGATGGTGACCCCTGAGATCATAAATTTTATGAGTAAGTATGGGAGAGGGCTAATATGCATGCCGTGCGTGGGGAGCAGGCTCGACGAACTAGAAATACCTGCGATGGTCGAGCACAATACGAGCACACATGGCACGGCATTCACGGTTTCCATTGGTGCCAGGAAAAAGATAACTACCGGCATTTCGGCTTATGACAGGGCGGCAACCATACAGGCGGTAATAAACCCCGAGACCAAACCCGAAGACATATCTAAACCGGGTCACGTTTTCCCGCTCCGAGCAAGGGATGGAGGGGTCTTAGTGCGGGCGGGGCACACGGAAGCGGCAGTTGATCTCGCAAGGCTCGCGGGGCATTTCCCAGCGGGCGTCATATGCGAAATCATGAACGAAGACGGGACGATGGCTCGCGTGCCTCAACTTGAAAAGATAGCGGAAAAATTCAAACTGAAAATGATTACGGTTGCTGACCTAATAAAGTACAGGATTAAGAAGGAGAAACTGATCAAGAGGGTATCGGAAACAAGGCTGCCCACAGTATACGGCGAGTTCAAACTGATTGGTTACCAAAGTCTTGTAGATGGCTCAAACCACGTGGCTCTGGTCAAAGGTGAAGTGCACGGAAAGAAGAACGTTCTCGTAAGAGTTCATTCCGAATGTTTAACGGGTGATGTTTTTGGCTCGCTCAGGTGCGACTGCGGTCAGCAACTTGCGATGGCTCTGTCAATAATTCAGCGGGAAGGGGAAGGCGTTTTGCTTTATATGATTGGTCATGAGGGACGGGGTATAGGGCTGATACATAAGCTTAAGGCCTATCAACTCCAGGATAAAGGACTTGACACCGTAGAGGCGAACATCGAGCTTGGTTTTCCCCCGGACGCGAGGGATTACGGAACTGGCGCGCAAATACTCAGGGATCTCGGAATCACATCAATGCGGCTTCTTACTAACAATCCCGCAAAGAGGGTGGGTCTTGAAGGGTACGGTCTTTCTGTGACCGAGAGAATACCCCTTCAGGTCAGACCATGTGAGGAAAATATCAAATATCTTAAGACAAAAAAGGAGAAGCTTAATCACATCATAGAAATTAACGTAGAGGGGGATAAAAGCTAAGTGATATTAAGAGCATCGAGTCAGAGATTTTAAGGAGGACGAGATGAAGATTTATGAAGGAAATCTTGCTGGAAAGGAACTGCGCTTTGGCATAGTCGTCAGTCGGTTCAATGATTTCATAAGCAAGAATCTTCTATCAGGAGCTCTTGATTCTCTAAAGAGGCACGAAGTCATTGAAGAGAATGTGGAAGTTGCTTGGGTTCCCGGCTCGTTCGAAATACCGCTTGCCGCCAAAAAGATGGCTGCTACGAATAAGTACGACGCAATAATATGCCTTGGCGTTATAATCAGAGGAAACACACCGCATTTTGAATACGTTGCCTCGGAAGTTTCGAAAGGAATTGCAAGAGTGTCACTTGAAAGTGGCGTACCTGTGATCTTTGGAATAATAACCGCAGATACTCTTGAACAAGCCGTTGACAGAGCTGGAGCGAAGGCTGGTAACAAGGGATGGCAGGCGGCTCTTTCCGCGATAGAGATGGCAAATCTTGTTAAGGGCATAGGTGAGTAAAAATTAAGTTTGAAATTGTGGGGAGCCTGTGGCTCAATGAAAAACGGTAGATTTGAGTCCCCTGAACAGTTTGCACAGTGGGTATTCAGGAAAAACAGAAATTTTTTCTGGGAAAGTTTCACAGAGCTTCAAGAAGGTAAAAGTATTCATCTGAAATCCCGGGATGTTAGCAAAAGGAAGAATCTCTATTCCTATATAGAGTTCTTGCGCAAAGCTATATCAAGCGGCGACATCACCGATTTGCCTGGATACGAGATTTATGAGAGTTATGAATATGCCAGAACCAAAAAGAAAGCTGGTGAAGTTTTTGAAATCCCTCTTCATGTACGTAAGACATTCTACTGCCTTGCTCTGGAGTGCGTGGAGGCGGAAAAGGTTGAGCCTGATACAGCCCTGAAAGCCATTGCTATCGTAAATAATATAATCGACGATAGCATAAAAGCACGAGCTGAAACTTTTATCAAAGCCAAAAACGCTGAAATCACCTTGTTGCAGTCAGTTCAGGATGAGATCGACGCTTTTCCTGAAGAGCTCTCCTCGGCTCTTGATATGAAAAGCCTTTTAAAAAAAGCGATAAAAAGGTACAGACTTCTTGTGAACGCTGGCAATTGCGCAATATTTAAAAGGGATCAGACTTTTGGCGAGTACGTAATTCTTCATTCCAATTTCACGTATGAAAAAATTTTCGGCGAAAGTCCGCTGAGAATAGACCGCGAACTTGATGCAGAAATTATCAAAAAAGGAAAGCCGTTTCTCATAAATGGTTACAAGAGGTCGCTTCCTGCCATTAGTTCTTATATGGTTAAAACAAAGGCCAGAAGTCTTCTACTTCTTCCTTTGAGGGTTAGAAGGAAATGCATTGGACTTGTCATAATTTCGCCGTCTGAGGAGAACGGAAATTTCAGTGAAGCGGAAGTAAAACTTGCCGCACGATTCACCAACAGGCTTGCTCTTTCAATGGAGAATACAACTCTTTATCTGTCTGGGCAAAAGAAGCTGCGCGAAGCCGAGGCTCTTTCAGAGGTTTTGAGGCTTGTTTCCGCACCGCTTGAAGCGGACACACTCTGCTCAAGGCTTGCGCATATTGCTGCTGATTTCTCAGGCGGAAACCTGAGCGCTGTTTACATGATGACAAAAAAAGAGGGTCTTTTGTTGCGCATGGCATGTCACGGGGCTCTCGATGGGCTTGATCCACAGAGAGTGATTCCTCGAATGGTAATTCCGGAAAACATGACGGAAGCGGATTATCATTCAGTATTCATTCGCACAGAGGCAACACCTTGCGACCCCGTGCAAAGTCCATTTTTGTTGAGTGAATTATTTGATAAAAATCTGGTAAAGTGTGTTTTTGTTTTCCCTGTAGCGGCGAGAAATTATGTTATCGGGCTACTTGTGATTTTATACGACCTAAACCCGGAAGATGTCGATCAAGATGAAGTAAAACTTATAACTGCAATTGCCAGACAAGCTGGAATCGCTCTTGAAAATACAGCCTTATATGAGGATCTTGAGAAGAGCTACTTTGCGACGGTAAAAGCGCTCGCCAGGGCTGTTGAAGTTCAGGATCCGTATACGTATGGACACAGCGAAAGGGTCACAGAGTACGCCACTGCGATTGCGGAAAGAATGGGTGTATCCGAGCATGAATTAAAGAACATTAGATTCGCGGCGGTGCTCCACGACATAGGCAAGATAGGTATTCCGGACAAAATACTTAATAAAAAAGAAACTTTGGATGAGGAGGAAAAATTTTCGATAAACAATCATCCCCTTATAGGGGATTCTATTATTGAGCCTGTGGGTTTTTTAAAAGAAGTCAGGAAAATAATGCTCCATCATCATGAGCGGTATGACGGCAAAGGTTATCCTTCGAAAATAAGAGAGGAGGAAATACCGCTTGGTGCCCGTATTCTCGCGGTCGCAGACGCTTTTGAGGCGATGCTTTCCGATAGACCGTACAGAAAGGCGATGGGCCTGGTCGAAGTGGTAGAAGAACTGAAAAAGAATTCCGGTAAACAATTTGATCCAGCAGTTGTTGACGCCCTCATAGAATTAATTGAGGAAGAGAAAATACTGGCTCCGGTATTTTTTCCTGAAAATATAAAGAAAATATAAAGGAGACAGAAGCCCAGAAATAGTACTTGATAACCTAGAAGTTGATTACAATTTTTTGGCTGGTTATACTTTCATAAAATATGTTTTAAGAAGGGGCGCGGTGCTGCTCCTCACCCTGCGGTGCGATGGGTTGGGATAATGTTACCAGTAGGGTTTTGATAATGGGGTGGCATAGTGCCGCCCGATTTTTTTGAAGCGGAGGTGTAAGGAGGTCAGAAATTACAGGAAATCTTAGAATAAACGACATGATAAAAGCGCCGGTGGTGCGCTTGATTTCCAGCAACGGGAAACAACTGGGAATTGTTTCGGTAGAAGAGGCTCAAAGACGGGCTATTGAGGAAGACCTAGATCTTGTAGAAATCGCGCCGAACGCCAATCCTCCGGTTTGCAAGATAATGGATTACGGCAAATACTGTTACGAGTTAGAGCAGAAGGAAAAAGCAGCGAGGAAGAAACAAAACATAATTGTTGTAAAAGAGATAAAGATGAGGCCTAAGATTGACGTTCACGACTATGAGACAAAAAAGAAGCATATTATAAGATTTCTCAATCACGGTGACAGGGTGAAAGTCACCGTTATGTTCAGAGGGCGAGAGATGGCTCACACTGAGCTTGGCTTTGAGTTGCTTAACAAATTGATTACAGAACTTAGCGATATAGCAACAGTCGAGTCTTCTCCTAAACTCGATGGAAGGAATATGACCGCGGTTCTGATTCCAGTGTCGCATAAGCATAAAAAGGAGTGATTAAGGTTGCCAAAGATGAGAACTCATCGGGGTGCTGCCAAGAGATTCGCATTAACCGCATCAGGAAGACTGAGGAGAAAGAAAGCATACAACAGTCATCTCTTCACTCATAAAAGCTCTAAGAGGAAGCGGAGGCTCGAGAAGATGGAAGAAGTTTGCGCATCGGACGGGAAAATAATTCGCAGGCTTCTTGGGGTCGGAGCTAAAAAATAGAAATGGTTGACCGGAGAACATTGAGAGCATAAACGAAGGGAATGATAAGAATGCCGAGAACAAAGAACAGCCCGGTCACGAGGAGGCGAAGAAAGAAAATATTGAAGATAGCGAAGGGGTATCGGGGCTCCAAAAGCAAATGTTTTCGCCCGGCAAATGAACAGGTGTTGCATTCACTTTCGTACGCTTACAGAGATAGAAAAGCAAGGAAAGGTGATTTCAGGAGACTGTGGATTTCGCGAATCAATGCCGCTGCACGACAGAATGGCATGTCTTATAATGCCTTCATTAGCGGCTTAAGGAACGCGGGAATAAAGGTTGACCGCAAAATTCTCGCTGACCTTGCCTTAAACGATCCACAGAGTTTTAAAGAACTGGTGAAAGTTGCAGCGCAGGTGCACACCCAGATCGCTGAGGATTGATCCTCGGTCAATAATTTTTCGCGTCCTTGTTTGCCGCGAAAGAAGACGCTGTTTAAAGACAAACCGGAGGCTGTGGAAACGGATTATATAGAGGCTAAACGTTCAGGTAAGAGAATCAGTCAGATCTCAAGCAGGAAACACAGGCTAATTAAGGATATAAAGCGTCTCGAAAGGCGGTCCTATCGCGACAGAGATCGCCTTTTCGTGATTGAAGGGTTCAATTCTCTTTCCGAGGCCGTTAGTTTTGGCTTCGAATTGAAAGCAGTTCTGTTTGTTTCGGAAAAAAGAGAAGAAGTGCTTTCAATTCTTGATTTTTCATCCAACTTTCCTGAGCTATTCGAAGTTACGCAAGATCTGATGGACTGGATCTCTGACGTGGTTAACTCGCAAGGCGTTTTAGCAGTATTGAATTATATCGACGTTCCGCTAGATAAAGCTCTTGAGCGGAGCTCTTCGATGGTTGTTGTCGCGGATGGTGTGAACGACCCGGGTAATCTTGGAGCGATCATAAGGGTAGCTGACGCGTCAGGCGCGGATTCTTTTATCGCCGGGGAAGGTTCATGTGATATTTACAACAGGAAAGTTGTGAGATCAAGCGCGGGGTCTCTGTTTCATTTCCCCGTTTCCAGGAACGTTGATTTATCGATAGCGCTTGGTGACATTAAGTCCAGAGGTTTTACAGTATTTGGGCTTGATCCAAATGGAGTAAAGAACTATCTTGATGCGGACATGACAATGCCTTTCGCGGTTATTGTCGGGAACGAGGCGCACGGCATATCATCTCGGTGCAAACAGGAAGTAGATGAGTTGCTTTTTATTGAGATGCCGGGCAAAGCTGAATCATTGAACGTCGCTTGCTCGGCATCGATTGTCCTTTTTGAAGCTTTAAGGCAAAGGCGCGGTATTCTTGAGAGGAACAATGAAAGAAATTGAAAGACTTAAGGACATAAGTAAGGGTAGAGACGATCTTGAGCAACTACTTAACAACACCCTGGACATTATCAAGGCTTGTGAGGACCTCGAAAGTGTTACAAAGGCGAGAATATCTATACTGGGAAAGAAGGGAACGGTTGCGGGCATTTTTAAGAAAATACCAGAGTTTCCTTATAAAGACCGCCCGCTGCTTGGCGAGTTTGGAAATTTACTAAAAAAGGTTGCTGAGCAAGAACTTGACTCAAAAGAGAAACAAATAAGAGCGGCGATTCGTGAGAAAAAACTTGCCGGGTTGGCCATAGATGTCACATTGCCAGGAAGGGGAAAGCCGCTGGGAAGGCGACACATTTTGAACATGACAATCAGGGAAATCGTTTCCATCTTTTTGAGCCTCGGATATAGAGTGATCCACGGACCAGAGGTCGAGTTAGATTACTATAACTTCGAGGCACTCAATACTCCCACCTATCATCCGGCGAGATCCTTACAGGACACCTTTTACTTCAAAAGGGATGACCCTGTCAAAGATAGCAGAGATGACGTATTGCTTCGCACACACACTTCCCCGGTTCAAGTTCGCGTGATGGAATCCACTAAGCCGCCTCTCTATGTGATAAGTCCGGGAAAAGCGTATAGAAGAGATGAGATTGACGCGACGCACTCGGCCGTGTTTCACCAGGTTGAAGGTTTTGCTGTAGATAGAGGGATAACAATGGGCGATCTTAAAGGCACACTTGAGGTATTTGCAAAAAAATTATTCGGGGAGGAAAAGAGTGTCAGATTCAGGCCTCATTTCTTTCCTTTCACCGAGCCGAGCGCTGAGGTTGATGTTTCATGTTTTGCATGCGATACAGCCGGGTGTTCCCTTTGCAAGGGCGTTGGTTGGCTTGAAATTATGGGTTGCGGCATGATTGACCCTAATGTTTTCTCATACGTTGGTTACGACCCGGAGGAATATCAGGGCTTCGCTTTCGGTATGGGCGTGGAGAGAATCGCGATGATGAAACACGGAATAGATGACATGCGTCTTTTTTATGAAAACGACGTGAGATTCCTGCGACAATTTCATGTATAGGGGTCCAGAATGAAAGTATCTATCGAGTGGTTGAGAGACTATGTAAATTTTGACCTGGAACCAAAAAAGATTGCGGAAATCCTTTCGATGTCAGGAACGTCTGTGGAAAGGATTATCGAGCAAAACGTGGGCGTATCTGGCGTTGTTGTAGCAAGGGTGGTGCATCTCTTCCCTCACCCAAATACCAGCAACCTCAAGGTGGCAAAGGTGGATGACGGTGAGCGGCTGAGAGAAATAGTGTGCGGGGCTCCTAATCTGAGGGAAGGCATGCTCACGGCGCTCGCTTTACCAGGTGCACGAATCCAAGGTTTTGGGAGTCCGATTGAATGCGCCAGTATACGGGGAGTTAAGAGCGACGGGATGCTTTTAAGTCCATCGGAACTCGGTTTAAGCGAGGATGCTTCGACGATAGCGGAGATCGCTGGGAAAGTTTCTCCTGGTGAGCGAATAGAAAACGTAGTTCCATTTAAGGATGCTATTCTCGAGCTGGAAATAACCCCTAATCGTCCTGATTGCATGGCCATAGTCGGTATCGCTAGGGAAATTTCGGCGTTGCTTGATGTTGACCTTAAAATGCCTGTTGCAACTTTTGAGGAAACAGGACCTGATATTAACAACCTTATTGCGATTGAGATTCAGGACAAGCAGGGCTGTCCGCGTTATACCGCAAGGGCTGTTACTGATGTGCGCATCCTTCCATCTCCTTTATGGATGCAGAGAAGAATAAGCGCCTGCGGTTTGAGGCCTATCAACAATGTTGTTGATATTACCAACTATATCTTACTCGAACTAGGTCAGCCTCTTCATGCTTTTGATCTTCAGCTGATCAGTGGAAGGAAAATCATCGTCAGAAAAGCGCGATACGGTGAGACAATAACAACTCTTGATGGAATTGAACGGCAGCTCGATTCGCAGACGTTGCTGATTGCAGATATCGAAAAGCCGATTGCGATGGCTGGTGTGATGGGCGGAGAGAACACTGAGGTCACTGCAGCGACGCGAAATGTGGTCATTGAATCAGCTCACTTCGATGCGACATCGATTTTCCTTACTTCGAAAAGGCTCGGCATAAGAACAGAAGCATCCAGTCGATTTGAAAGGGGAACAGACCCGGAGGGAACAGCGTATGCTGCAAGGAGGGCGGCTTCGCTGATGAAGCAACTCGCACAGGGCGATATAGCTAAAGGGGAAATAGACATATACAGCCGGCCATGGCAAGAGCGGGAAATCAAACTCAGGGGCAAAAAGATAAGCGTTGTGCTTGGAATAGATATTCCGGCAGAAAAGACCCGCCGGGTTCTTGAGAGACTGGGAGCAAGGGTTGAGGGTAATGATGATCTGATGGTAGCGGCTCCTTCATACAGGGGGGACCTCGAGCGAGAAATAGACTTAATTGAGGAAATAGCAAGAATATACGGATATGACAAAATTGAAGATACTCTACCACCTGGAGGGGGCATCGCATCCGGTATTACAAGAACGCAGATTCTTACCGAGACACTTCTCGACACGCTCGTGGCTCAGGGTTTGACTGAGGTAATTACATATAGTTTTATGCGTGTCTCCGATCTCGATATTATGCGAGTTCCTCCTGAACATGTTCTGAGAAGAATTCCTGTGCTTTTAAATCCGCTATCAGAAGCCGGGGAAGCCGTGAGAACAACCCTTTTGCCCGGTATACTGAGAGTCGCTCAGATTAACCAGTCAAGAGGAATTAGGAGTCTTGCGCTTTTCGAAAAAGGAAGGGTTTTTTATCTTGATGGCGAGAGCTCAGTTATAAATGAGAAAGATTCGCTGTGCATTTTCCTCAGTGGAAATGTCGCGCCGCCCTCATGGATAGAGGAAGACAGGCAATGCGATTTCTTCGACATGAAGGGATTAATTGAAAACTCATTTGAATTCATCGGAGTTCGTGACCTGCGCTTTGAGAAAGGTTCATTTCCTTGGCTTTTAGAAGGGCGCTCCGCTTCTGTGCTGGTCGGTAGCAGAGAAATAGGATACGCTGGACAAATCCTACCTGAGATAGGCGAATCGTTTGATCTAGATGGTGAGATTTACGTTGCCGAAATGTTGATTGATTGGCTTGCTGACATGCCTGGAGAAACCGTTCAGTACAGAGATGTTGGAAGATTTCCTGGTGTGAAGCTCGATATTGCGATTCTCATTGACAAGAGTATCGAGGCTGGAAGAGTGCTGTCCGCGATACTGGACTCGGGTGCAAAACATTTGCGGAATGTCAGGCTTTTTGATGTTTACGAGGGTGAGCGGATTCCAGAAGGTAAGAAGAGCCTTGCCTTTTCACTGGAGTTTGCCTCTGTCCGGAGAACGCTTACTGAAGATGAGGCATTTCTCGAGGTGAAAAAAATCATCCGGGTTCTTCAGGAAAAATTCGGGGCAGTGCTAAGAGGAAAAACCCCTGGGGCTGGTGAAAATCTTTGAGAATTGGGATACTGGGCGGCACGTTTGACCCGGTTCACATCGGGCACTTAATAATCGCAGAAGAGGCGCGAAGTCGCCTGGATCTCGAAAGGGTTATCTTTGTGCCCGCCGCCATATCTCCTTTCAAGACCGGGAAGAGCGGTGGCTCTCCTCTCGATAGGTTAAAGATGGTGGAGCTTGCCACTGAAAACAACGAGTATTTCTCGGTATCGAAGATCGAGATTGAAAGGGGCGGGATTTCCTACACGGTGGATACTCTCAGAGAAATGCGTCGCTTCTATGGTAGAAGCGCTGAGTTATTTTTTATTATTGGTGCCGATGCGATTGTTGAAATACGGAAATGGAAGGATCCACAGGTCATGCTCTCGGAATGCACGCTGGTTGCGGCATCAAGGCCCGGGTATTCGTTAGAAAACATTGAAGAGTTCATTCCGGAGCGCACAAGCGAGGGACTTCCGGCATCTGAGCGGCTAATAAGAATGAAAATCCCTGACATCGGCATATCATCGACTGACATCCGCGAGCGAATAGCCACCGGTAGAGCTTTCCGCTACATGGTTCCTGAAAGAGTATGGTCTTACATAATGGAGATGGGCCTTTACAGGAAATCAAACGGTGTGGTTTAGTCGAGAGATTGCTTGCGCATCAGGAAAACTGCTGGTTTAAAAGATAGTTTGTCTGATTTAAAAGGGAACAAATGCAACAATACATAGGTTACAGGACGAAATTGAGGCATAAGAAGCAAAGGAAAAAGAAGAAAGTTGTCCGCCTCCTTGTGGGTATCAGCCTGGCGGTAATACTGCTGGTTCTGTTGGGCGGGGCGTTCAAAATATATCCTTTTGACAGGGCGATGAAAGCGGTATCCTCTGCTTTCAAGAATGTCGGGAAAAGTATTACAAGTTTGATCAAGAGCGGAAGAAGAAGCAAACCTTTCGAGTTTATGCCGGACGGTAAGAAAACAGTTAATTATCTAATAGCTGTAACCAAATTTGTTAATGGTAAGCGTATTTTGCCTTCTCTGGTTCTTGTCTCCTATGACTCGAGGGATAAGTCCTCGAGCCTCATATATTTTCCTTCATATCTGAAGCTGGACGTTCCAGGCGCCGGACAGGAATTCGTGTCCAACCTGATTGAGACAGACGGCGGAAGAATGGGAATGTGTATCGCGTCAGTTTCCAATTTACTTGGGGTGGATATTGACCGTTTTTTGCTTTTGACCGACTCCGACCTGAGGAAGGTGCTTAAAAGTGTGAATAATGAATACGAAATAGAAGTGGAGAGACGCACCCGAATAAACGACAGTAGTATAAAGATTAAGACTATTATCAACCCGGGTGTTCATAAAATAGGTCCTGATAAACTTGCCGCGTATCTTACGTATTGTGATAAGGGAGGAGAACAAGCGCTAATACGAAGGCAGAAGAGTTTTGTTCCAATTTTCCTCAGGATTTCGAGAAAGCCAGGTGTTTACAACAATGCCCTGGGGATAGTTAAGACCGTGAAAGAGAGAATTGAGACCGATGCCACCACTAGAGAGATTGCTGGTTTCTGGCAGAATCTTTCTCTGGTAAAAGACGAAAAACTTGTGCAGGTTGTTGTCCCGGAAAAAAGAGTTACCATCCAGGATGCTGCGATTTACGTGCTTGACAGGAAAAAACTTGACTGGTTCAAGGAAAAGTATGTCAAGAGCGATTACTCGACAGGAAAAAGATTCAAAATAGAGATATTAAACGGCTGTGGAAAAGCCGGGATTGGTCTTGATGTTACCTCAAGACTTGATCCGGAAAAATTCAGTGTGGTTAATAGCGGTAATGCTGATAATTTCGAGTACGCTGAAACTATAATTAGAATTTATTCTCGAGAAAAAAGGATTGAGGAGGCGGCTAAAGAGATAAAGAAAGCCATTTCCGTCGGAAAAATAGAGTTCACTCCTGGAGTTCAAGACATTATTGATATCACGGTGGTAGTGGGTAGCGATTATAATGTAAAGCTCAAATAACATACAAATCGTATTTTGCGGGGGTTGTGATATATTGCTCTCATCAAAAGAACTCGCGGTGGAGGCGGCTAAAGCGGCGTCTGACAAGAAGGCAAGGGATGTGCGAATCCTTGATATGCGGGATACGTTGGGTATAACGGATTACTTTGTGATTTGTAGCGGCGCAAATGAGAGGCAGGTGCGAAGAATACAGGAACATGTTGAAGGAAAGATGAGGGAAAAGGGTGCGTATCCAGCCCGCAGGGAGGGTGTGAGATACGCGAGATGGATTCTTCTTGATTTCATGGACTTTGTCGTTCATATCTTCAGGGAAGAGGAGAGGTCATACTACGATCTTGAACATCTCTGGCAGGATGTTGAAAAAGTTGACTGGCAGGAAAGTGCGTAAATTCCTCAGGCCTCCCCTGACACCTGATTTTTTCCGTATTCTTGACATTTTTCTGAGGCGTCAACCATAAAGAAGGCTTGATTGTAAATCTCGATTGGTCTATATTTTCAGCGATTGACTAAGTCTCAAGAGGGGCTGTGGCGCAGGGGGAGCGCGCTTCCTTGGCAGGGAAGAGGTCGCGGGTTCAAATCCCGCCAGCTCCACCATTGAGTATCCGCGATTTTCCAGTCAAATGCCGTCCTCTAATGACCTATCTGTCATATGACAATGAAACCTTGATGTTGATTTAATACCAAAAAAATAGATAACATAAAACCTGAGATGATGTTTCAACGCCGTGGCAATTAATAAGATTTCATCTTCCACCCCGGGGGTTCGAATGAATGAAGGAGTAGAGCGTAAGCCCGCAGAAGAGGTAGCGGAACACATTGTTCAATTGCTTCAGGCTTTATACACAGCGACAAAGACAGTGCATATATATCCGCCTGAGAACCCCGCTGTGGAAAGAGCATTGCTTTCTGCTTATGAGGCACTTATCGATCAAATCCCGATTGGCGGAGCGCTTGATTTGAGCTACCTTGAAAACAAACTTATTGTTAATGGTGAGGTTTTACCAGACCATATTCAAAAACGAGGAATTATCAATTCGTTTCACCAGTTAATGAAGGACCGGAGGATTAGCAGTATTACTTTTTGGAGTGGCGTGAGCGTGGAGGAAATCAGGGAATTTTTGGTTCTCCTTGGAACGAAAGCGCCAACGGTAAGTTTCACGGAAGAACAAGAACTCGACCTGATTATGAAAGAACGCGGGATCGAGAGAATCGAGGTCGATGAACAGATATATGTTCCTATATCAAAACGTGAGAAAGTCGTAGATGCCTCCGCGGTTGTTGAAACAGATGAGGATTTGGCTGTCAAGGCTTTGAAGGATGAGGTTTTCGCGAGGTTTCTCGCTGGTGAGATATCCGCGAAGGGTGAAAATGAGGCTACTATCAAAGATATGGTTGGTGATCCTGAACGCATGATGAAAGTCGTTAAGGGGGTTCTTGAAAGTAAAGGATGGGGTGATGATATCAAAACGTTGCCCTATCGCGTTGACGAGACAAAAGCTATTCTGCAGAGAATGTCTATGTTAATCGAACAGGTCGAAGACCCTCTTATAAGAAGCAAATTGGCACGGGAAGTTTCAAAGATTACCGATCAGATTGATGCGCCCGATATCATAGACATTCTTGTGTCGCCCACTGGACTCGACCTCGGTGGGAGGGTACTTCCAAAAGTGATTATTCCGCTTCTGGAAGATCAAAAACTTGCTTCGGTAATCGAATCAGTTGTGTCCGAATATCAAAAGCTCGAACAGCAGGAGGGAACTGATGAATGGCCCACCAAAAGGGCCACTGTCTTGAGGTCAATTCTGGTTGAGGCAAGGGCAGCGGTCGACGGTGAAACGGCGGAAAGACTTGAAAGCATAATACTTGGCGACTCAGTTAAAGAAGCGATGTACGAGGATAAGGCAATCTCTCTTGGGGAAAAACTTGCTGATAGTCTCATAAGAACGCGAAAGATAGATTTATGCGACATAGCCATAGGTCCCGTTCTGGTAGTTGCGGCGAGGTCCTTATTCGAGAGAAACGAGGATCAAC
>MU158448.1:0-1523 GCA_015711695.1 Candidatus Geohydrothermomicrobium daggyaiense | reverse complement strand
TTGTGTTGTGCTTTCAAGAATTGCTGAGAAGTTCAGGAGGCAGTCCCCTGATGCGCGTTCAGTTGCAGCGAGGCAGTTATGGAATCTCTACAGGTTTTTGAAAAGCAAGGGCAAGGAAGAGTACTTTGCTGATCTCTATGATGAAGTAAAGCAAACGATAGAAAGCGAGGATATGCATTTCCAGGCCTTTTCAAAGGTTTCAGAAAGCCTTGATAAAGATGCCGCAAGGCAGGAAGACCTTGACGCGGTAGAAAGTGTGCTTGCCGCTGATAAGAACGTTGTGGTATCGGCTAAGTCGATAGAAAAGTTAATGTCAACTGATACCGGTAAGGTGGTAGAGGCTGTTTTTTTGTCAGGGGACAGGGCGGCGCAGGAAGCGATAACGAGGGTTCTCCTCGATATGGAGGACCGGGGTGTGCCCGCTCTCATAAATGCTGCAATGGAAGCGCCCGATGACGAAACTCTTGAGTCTGTTGCTGAATCGCTTGCACAAATGAAAACCGATCCCATACCGCAAATAGCGAACTGGCTAACGAGGGATATTGATACCTTCTCTACGATAAATCTTATTAAGCTGGTTGCGATGATTGGTGATGAGAATTCGGTTTCGATCTTTAATCATTTAATGGAAAGCGAAGATATAGAAGTGAGGCTTGCAGTTATAACGGCTTTAGGGATACTCGGCGGCAAACATGCTCTTCAAATGTTACTTGCTGAAAGCGTCGACGTTGAACCAGTGATAAGGGCAGCTGCAGTCAGGGAGCTTGGAAAATTCAGGGATTACCTTGCGGTGAGAAGATTGCTGGAAATTGTAGAACCAAAAGGGAAGCCTGACCTGCTTGAAGATGAACATGTCTTGATATACGCCTGCAAGTCGCTCGGGCAGTTAAAAGCAAACGTTGCAGTCCCTGCGCTTTCCGAGATAGCTACTGGAAAGAAAAAAAGAGCCGCTCAGTCCGAGGAATTGAGGGCTGCGGCGGTGACTGCTCTTGGGATGATCGGGGGAAGTCAGGCTCAGAACATACTAAGAACTCTTCTCAAAGATAAAAGTCTTCTTGTCAGGTCATCAGCGAGAAAGTCGCTGGGAAGGTAACACGAGTGCTCAAGCATTATGTGACACTTCTTAATGCTGCTTATTAATTAAAGGTAAATTCTCTTGATTTTTTAGGATATCCGAGGCGGTTAGATTCCCGTAAAGATAGATAATCGTTTTAAACCAGAACAGTTTTGAATCCCTTGAGATAGAATTAAGCAACTGCATTTTTCTAAAAAATTGGAGGCGCGATGGAAAGATTGGAAACTCCTGAATTTATGGTCAAAAATGGAAAATTTTGTGCTTTTGGAAAATTTACTGAGCCATTTCGAGAGGTGAACATGCTCGAGGCGGATATCAAAATCGCAGGCAGGAAAGCGGGGAAATTTCTTAAGAATTTGAGACTCAAGGAATGGGAACATTTCGGGTTGATATGCGATGATTACTATTTTGGAATGGTCATTTTCGACGCAAAATATCTTGGCAACGT
>JACVIW010000010.1 GCA_015711695.1 Candidatus Geohydrothermomicrobium daggyaiense | reverse complement strand
CTTTGAAAAGGTCATCAACAATCCCGTAATCCGCGTACTGAAAAATAGGAGCGTCAGGGTCCTTGTTGATAGCGACTACAAGTTCTGAGCCCTTCATTCCAGTAACGTGCTGGAAGGCCCCGCTTATTCCAACCGCAAGGTAGAGTTTGGGTTTGACTGTCTTGCCGGATATTCCAACCTGTCTGTCAGCCGGAAGCCACCCTGCGTCAACGACCGCGCGGCTTCCCGCAAGATCCGCGCCAAGAACCCGGGCAAGTTCCTCCATCATGGGCATATTCTTATCCTCTCGAATACCCCTGCCGACGGCGACAAGCATTGCGGACTGAGTGATGTCAACCTCGCCAACAGCAGCTTCGACGTATTCGATGAATTTCTGCGCGGTGATCTCGGTTGTGACGGGGTTCTCAATCTTCTGAATTTCCCCGGATTTTCCGAGTTCCTCGGCGGGGATCGCCGCTTCGCGTACGCCGACAAGGTAGGTTTCAGCATCCTTAAATTCGATAGTTCCGTTAATCTTTCCCCCGTAGAACTGCCGGACCACCACCGGTTTCTCGCGTTCAAGCTTTACGGAGATCGCATCTGTGGTAAACGGATATCCGAGTTCGATAGCCAGCGACGGGAGTAAATCGGACCCCTGACCGGTGTTTCCAATCAGAACAAGACCGGGCTTATCCTTCTTGATGAGCTCGGAAAGCGCTGCCTGATAAGCCGAGCATACGTAGTTCGAGAACATGGGGTCGTCGACATAAATCACTCTATCGGCGTAGGCCGCGAGTTTGTTGGCGAATTCGTCCACTCCGCTCCCGAGAAGCACGGCAGTGACTTTCGGTCCGAGCTTCGATGCCAGAGTCAGAAGTTCGAGGGATACCTCGCGAAGTTCGCCCCGCCTGTGTTCCGCCAGTACAAATATTTCGTTCATTTATACCAGCCCCTTTTCCTTAAGTATGGTTGCGAGTTTCGCAGATGTTTCTGATGCGTCTCCTTCAAGAATCTCAGCAAGCTCACCTACTTCCGGCATTGAGTATTCTTTCAGCACAGTTAGGGAACCTCGCTCCCCTACGTCATCCGGGGAAAGCCCGCACGCCGAAAGATCCATCAGTTTTATCTCCTTTTTGGAAGCTTCGCGGATTCCTTTGAAGGAAGCGTATCTCGGCTCGTTTATTCCGGTTTGTATGGTGAGCACGCAGGGCATTTTTATCTCGCTCATCTCGAGCAAACCGCCCTCGAGTTCCCTCCCTACTTTCAACGTCTTTTCATCGATTACCTCGACGCTCTTCACATATGAAGCGTGAGGTATACCGAGTAACTGAGCGAGCGCCTGTCCGGTGGCGGCGTACCCGTCGTCTGATGCCATGCAGCCGGTCATAATTATGTCGAATTCCAGGTCCTTGATGGCTGATTGCAGGATTTTTGCCGTAGCATAAACATCTGAGAAAGCAAAGGCTTCATCTTCAAGTCTTATTGCCCTGTCTCCTCCTTTGGCAAGCGCCATTCTTATCACCTGATTTGCTGCTTCAGGGCCTATGCTGACAACCACGACTTCCCCGCCATGTTTCTCTTTAAGTAGAATTGCTTCCTCAACCGCGTAATTGTCAGCATCGTTAATCACGAAACTGAATTTGCTCTGGTCCACACCTTTGCCTGTTGAATCGATGTGGACTTCGGTGTCGGGATCTGAAGTATCCGGCACCTGTTTCACGCAGACAACAATGTTCATAGCGAACTCACCTCTCTTTTTTCACCGCAAAGATTGTACCTAAATAACTTCTCCAAGCAGTTCGAGAATATCAGCAACCCTCATCTCCTCTTCAAGGCCCTTCACCTTGAGCGCGTCTTCGATCGTTAGAAGGCAGAAGGGGCATGCAACGGCGATTGTATTCGCTCCGAGCGCTTGAGCATCAAGAACTCTCGTTTCCGCGAGCCTCGGCGCCTTTGACTGAGACTCAACCCACATCTTGCCACCACCGCCTTCACAGCAGAGGCTCCTTTCTTTTGACCTTAAGAACTCTGCGAGTTCCACACCTTTAATCTCACCGAGGATGTATCTCGGTTCGTCGAAAACGAGGTTCTTCTTACCCAGATAGCAGGGGTCGTGGTAAACAACTCGAGATGCTATTTCTCCGGGCAGATCAAGAGCTTTGGATTCCAGAAGTTCCGCAATCAATTGGGTGTAATGTAACACAGGAAGATTGAGGTTCTGGTACTCGTTTTTGAAAGTATTGAAACAGTGAGGTGAAAGTGTGACGAGCCTTTTGACGTCAAATCTGGAGAAAAGTTCGCTGTTCTCCTCGTCGAAGTACTCGAAGAGGCCTTCTTCACCGAGTCTTCTTGCTTCACTTCCGCAGTGCTTTTCCTCAGTACCGATAAACCCGTAGTCAATGCCCGCCTTCTCGAGCACACGCACGAGATTTCTGGCAAGCGGAATTATTCGGGGATCGTAGCAAGCGGTGCAGCAAATGTGTACAAGGACGTCCGCTTTCTCGCCTTCCTCAAGTATGCGAACCTTTTCAACTCCCTCAATCCCTTCCATCCAGTCACATCTCTTTGCGGCGGGCTTGCCCCACGGATTGCCATTATTGAACATGCTCTCCAGAGCGTCTCTTGCAGTGGGCTCGATGTTACCCTCCTCGGCTTTCATGCTTCTGAGCCCTATGAGAACCTCGAATGGCTCGAGCCCTTTTGGACAGCGGAGCGCGCAGGTGTTACAGGTTGTGCAATCCCAGATCTCCGGCTTGTCTGAAAGCTCTTCAAGGATCTCTTCATTCAGCGCGTCATAAACGAATCTTCTAACGTTCAAGGGAGTTCTGACCGTAACAGGACAACCTCCCGTGCACCTCCCACACTGAATGCATCCCAAAAGATCATATTTTTTGACAAATGTTCCTTCCTCGATGCCCATTTTTGACTCCAGTCCTGAGAAACGACAAAATTCAGTGCACCCTTTGAGGTGCACCGCTTTCACTTTCGACAATTCCGACCGTGCAATTCTAAACATACTTGCGTGTAAATTTCAAATGGCAAAATTGTAAAGTGGAACGGGTAAAGTGGAACGGGGAAAGTCAGCGCGGGCATCGACTCTGCACAAGAAAAAGTGTCCAGGGGATTTTTATCTGTGATTAGCCGCCGCCGTGATCTCGGTAAAAACCTATCCTGATTTTTGTTTACCACGTTAGCGTATTTGCGCGGGCAATTTGTAAATATGAAAGTCCCTTCAATACACACTAGAGAGCCAAACTCTTTTTCAGCTTATGCTTATTTTTTTCAAGTCTTGAGAATGCCCCCCAGGATGCCTCCTGCTCCACCAGTTGACCCCCGGGCGCCTGAAGGCTCGTTTTAGGCGCTTCCTCACTCGGTTGGACAATAACATATCCGTTACCCTGAAAGGCGAGCTGGAATAATTCGCCGTGTGCAGACCCAAATATTCCGGCGAGGCTCTTGAGATTCGCGTCCACATGGATCTTGGGCTCAAGTCTCTGGGACCATGCGACTGTCGCGTTCGGATCCGTGTATGTGGTTAACCCGGGTGTCACTTGAAGAGCCAGTGGCTCTCCTTTGCAAATGAGGGCTACGTAGCCCGTTCCTGATAATGCCACTGTCCAGAGCCCACCGGTCATTATTCCTGCGGGACTCTTAAGCATCGTTATGTCCCATGATATTCCCTCTGTGAAGGCGAGCAGGTTGAGCGCTTCGACTGTGAGGGATTCGTTCTCCAGATAAAGAAGCACGATGTCGTTGGCCGCGTCTGCAAGGAACAAATCCCCTTCACCGGTTATTTCCATTAGGGTGAACTGCTCACCTGATATCTTCTTCTTTATCCACTTGTCCACACCGCCGCTTCCCTTTCTCTCAAATTTCATCTCTCCCTGATACGCAACCATTGAGCCGGTTTTCGCAAGGACTTTTCCTCTGGCGGCAGCCATGTTCACCTTTAAAAGTTTCTTGTTTTGCAGGACAAAGGCATCAGGTGTTTCGATTTCCTTGCCCTGCTCGATGAGCTGATTGAGTCTTATGGCTTTCTCCATAACTCCTCCTTTATGTAAGGCAATCGATTTTCTCAATCAATTCCCCGGACGGGAAAAATGCGTGAAGCGGATTATTCTAAATGAAAAGAGAAATCCCAGCCCTGAGAGAGCCCATACCCCGCTTTGCTTTTGTATTTTTGTTTTATTTTCGTTTTGGCGGATATATATTATCCTTTCTTCTGGTAAAAGGTTATTTTGTGTGAAATAACCTTCATCTGAATTAAGAGCAAGGGAAATGAGAAGCGAAACCGCGATCAAATTAGAACATCTCAGGGTATTTGTCGGGCGAAGTTAAATCAAAACTAAAACTCAAGCCTGACTTCGGTGCCCTCGTCAACCATTGTCCCTGGGACGGGGTTCTGGCTTTTCACCGTTGTGTTCTCGGTGGGGCTTCCCTCGTAACCGATGGTGAGTTTTGCATTGAGGAGGATTTCTTTGGCTTGCTTGAACGTTTTGCCGATCACGGACGGCACGCTTACTTTCTTCGGTCGTATTGCTACTCTAATTGTCACCGTCGAACCTTTCGGCACCGATTCCCCTTCTTTCGGGGTTTGTTCAAAAACAGCTCCTTCGGGGTGTTCTGAGGTAACTACTTCTTCAATATTTGCGGTCAGACCCTTTTGTTCGAGCAACTTCGTTGCAGCTTCTTTATTCATCCCGATAAGCCGCGGTACAGAAACCATTTCAGGACCTTTGCTCAGTGCGAGGTCAACTTTCGAGCCTTTCCGGACATCAGATCCAGGTGCCGGGTTCTGGGAGGATATTTTTCCCGCGGGCTGGCTCGATGAGAACTCTTCTGTCACATTTCCAACTTCGAGTCCCTCACTTTGAAGTTTTGCCTTCGCTTCGTCTAGGCTTAAACCCCGGCAGTCGGGAACGCTAATAAGGGGAGCCCCCCTGCTTACGACTATGTCGATCTTCATGTTTTTGGTTATTTTGCTTCCCGCTTTCGGGTTCTGAGAAATTATTTTTCCTTCGGGGATCGTCTCGCTATAGTCTCTGGTCACGGTTCCAAGCAGCAATCCGGCATCAGCAAGGATTTTCTTGGCCTCTGCCTCAGTTTTTCCTGTTAGGTCGGGAACGGTAATTGCTGAGGTTCCCCTTAAAACTCCCCAGATACCGAAAGCTATTGCGATCAGGGCCACAGCCACGAGTACGACCCAGGGCCATCTTCTTGATCTTCCTCTTGTGGACACTGGTACCGCTGGGTAGACCCTGGTCTGTTCCTGCGCTTTTTCCTCTGCGGGAAGGACCGGTGTCGCGTAAACTGGTGTTCCTTCAAGACTTCGCTCGAGGTCAGCCCGCATTTCCGTGGCATTCTGGTACCGATTCTGGGGGTTTTTGGCGAGCGCTTTCAAAACTATCGCCTCGAGTTCGGGGGAGATATCAGGGTTAAGCATTGAGGGAGGAAGTGGGTCTTCCCTGACATGCTTGTACGCTATTGCGACTGGTGTTTCACCGTCAAATGGCACTTTACCGGTGAGCATTTCGTAGAGCACAATTCCGAGTGAATACAAATCAGATCTTGGATCCGCGCTTCTTCCCTGCGCCTGCTCGGGAGAGATATACTGCGCGGTTCCTATTATCGTTCCGGTCTGGGTTATTGAGGAACCACCGGATGTTCGCGCTATACCGAAATCCATTACTTTTATTTGGTTGTCCTTTGTTACGATTACGTTCTGGGGTTTGATATCCCGGTGCACGATCCGATGAGAATGTGCGGCCTCAAGCGCCATGCATATAGATATGGCGATTTCAACCGCCCTTTCTGGCATCAAAGGAGCGCTATCGAGAATTATGTCCTTGAGATTTTTACCTTCAACGTATTCCATAACTATGTAGTGGAGCTCACCTTCGACTCCCCAATCGTGAACGTTTACGATGTTCTGATGGCTTATGTTCGCGGCAGCCTGTGCTTCCTGGCGAAAGCGTTCCACATAAACGGGGTCTCTGGAAAATTGGGGATGAAGGACTTTTACCGCAACAGTACGTCCGAGAAGGCGGTCGATTGCCATATATACATCAGCCATGCCCCCGGTTCCGACCTGCTTTTTTATTTCGTATCTGCCATTGAGTACTTTTCCAATCATGTTGGATTAAGCTTTCCTAATATTATTGCTTTCGTTTCGATTATATCATCACTACTTACGTAGAATGATTGCTCAGACAAACCGTTTATCCGGTGCGTTCCTGTTTTAAGACGACCGCTATTAAATAATTCAACAAAAGTGAAAATTTTCTGTCTTCCAATAGCATGAAACGTATTGCGGGGTAGATTTTTATCTGAGCAAACAGTTTTTCGGAAGATTATGTTACAGCGTGTACGGGAAATCAGCCCTCTATCTGTCTGGCAAAACTGTTAGCCAGACAGTTTCATTGCGCTCAATTATGATTGGGTAAACCTCGATATAAAAGCCTGTCGCGGTAATAAACCTCTGGAAATCCCGACTGCTGACTATCGGCATCAAAGAATTAAAGGCTCAATTTTTCAGACACGGAATTATTCGAACTATTCTTGCTGCTCGCAAACTGGCGGTGGAGGAGGTGATTCGAAAAACGCCTGGGATGGGCTCCCGCAAACCGGGCATTTATCGGGTATTTTTCCATCAGAGACAAATCCACAGACGGCGCAAATATAGTATGTGGGCTCTTCCTCAGCCAGGAGATGTTCGAGAGCTTTTTCATATAGTTTTGCGTGGACTTCCTCCACATCGCGAGCCCATGTGAACATGAGCGCGGCGTTGTTATTGGCTTCTTGCTCGGCAGTGGCGATAAAATCGCGGTAAGCGACACCCGCAATTTTGGTTTCCCTTGCGAGCGACTCGGAAAGATTTGTCTCCGTGTCCTTGATTTCACCGAGCATTCTAAGGTTGTTTTTTGCGTGTATCGATTCTGATTCGGCGATTGCCCGAAAGAGTTTTGCTATGCCAGGATATCCTTCTTCATCCGCTTTTTCTGCGTAAATTTTTAGCCTTACGCTTGCTTTAGATTCACCTTCGAATGCCTTATAGAGATTTTCATTTGTCTTGCTTCCAGACATTTTGCGCTCCCCCTATCATCTCATTTCACTTGACATTGGCTGCCTTTAACAGATAACAGCCCTATGCGGAATTGAAAAATGACATGAGCCTATCTCTGTCGAGAATCACTAAATGCTTTTCCTTTGTCGCTATTATCCCTTCCTTCTTAAGGTTGCTCATGACCCTTGATACTGTTTCCTCTGTGGATCCGATGAGCCCGGATATATCGCGATTGGTAAGCGTGGTGTCGAACCTCTCACCACAGGTCGGATTGATTCTTGCGCTCTCAGTCAGGCTCAGAAGAATACATGCTATTCTCTTTTCCACCCGCTCACCAACTATACACTTCGCTTTAGCATAGGCGTTCTCCAGTTTACATCCAATGAGAGTGAGCAGGTGCTGCTGCAGTGGCGGGTTATCTTTGAGGTTCTCTATAAGATGGTTCTTTTTGATTCTCCAGACCTGTGATTCTCTCCTGGCGGTCACTGAGAAAGGGTACCGCTCCTGGTCATACAGGCATCCCTCGCCAGTAACATCGCCTGGAAACAGGAAATGGAAGAGGTAAACTTTGCCGTCACTCTGGATGGCATTGACCTCGAGAACGCCTGATTCAACAACGAAGAAATGGTTGGTTTTGTCCCCCTCGAAGAAAAGATATTCACCTTTTCCGAGTTTTACTGGAGAAAAATTCTGCCTCAAAATCTCGCGTAAAGAGGGTATTGATTTCTCGAGGAACATTGATAGCATTTCGTCCTGCACTTTTTCCTCCCGCGGGTGTTTGGCGCTATATTCTATTCATAAATTGCCTTATGGTAAATAATAACCTAAAAATTATGTTGCCTTAAGCAGCTTTTGAAATCGGTCTGGCGGAGTCATTGCTTAGTGCACGACAGGGTTCCCTGAAGCTTCTTTTCAGGAAAGTTAGCAGATAGATCCTGATGGTGGATTTGACCTCTGGCTGATGGATTGCACGACTCTTGCATAGGAGTTTGAGATTTAATGAGTGAAAGACCACTATCCATATTGATATCAATCTGGCCTGGCCTCGGAGATGTCATGTTTTCTACGCCTGCAATAAGACTGATAAAGAAATCCTATCCGGGGTCGAGGCTGAGTGTTTGCTCTCTTTTAGGGGGGGCAGGAAAGCCGCTACTTGAGACAAACCCGAACATTGACGAAATTTTCTTTCCACGCAAACCAGTTCATACCCCGTCAGGATTCAGGGATTGCCTTGTGTGGGCACGGCAAAGGCGCTTTGATATAGGTATTGAGCTTTCACAACCGGCACAGTGGTTTTTCAGGCTTGCTGGAATAAGATGGAGAAGTCGTTTTGGTCGGAGGGCGTTATGGTGGTTTATTCCTTATAAAGACCGTGAAGGCATTAATCTTCACGCGTCGGAGCATTTCATTCGCGCCGCTGAAAAAGTTCTTGGTCCGCTCGGTCGTGATGGCAAAGGTTATGACCTTTTCTTAACGCCTGCTGATGAAGATAAGGCTGAAAGGGTAACGCAAGGGTTTGCGGGGGGGAGATTCATATGCGTTCATCCGGGTGCGAGATGCAATGCTAACAAGAGATGGGGACTAGAGAAATTCATTGAACTTTGCAGGCGGCTTTCCGCGGATTTCGACTTTGGAATTGTCATTGTCGGAGGGGAGGAGGACGTTAGATTGGGGGAGCAAATCGCTTTCGGGACAGGAAAAAAGACTCTTGTTCTTGCTGGCAAATTGTCTCTGCGGGAAACAGGAGCGGTAATAAAGAGATCGATGCTTTATGTAGGAAATGATTCCGGTCCAATACAAATAGCGGCGAGTGTCAATGTTCCAGTTGTGGGAATTTACGCGTCATCAAGCCCGCAAAATTTCGGTCCGCTTTGCGATAACAAAATTGTGGTGACTCCTGAAGACGACTGCGTACCCTGCCTGAGATTTCCCGGATTCATGTGGTTACCATGGGGGTTGAGGCTCAGATATTATAACCGATGTAAAGCGATGGAGAATCTGGCTGTTGATCCGGTTTATGAAGCGTGCGCGAAATTGCTTGCTGAGCGGCAAACCAGTTAAATTCTCTGTATATGAAAAGCCCGTATTAGTATAAAAAATTTACTCTGCACTTAAGGGTTGTTCTTTTTGGCTATTGCAAGTGGGGAGAACTATTAAATGGAAGAAGTAAGAACTATTGAGTTGCTTGACCGCATAAAGGGGAAACGAATCCTTGTGGTCGGAGACGTCATTTTAGACCGTTATGTTGTTGGTGAGGTCACGCGCATATCTAGGGAGGCACCAGTCCCTGTTCTTCAAAAGACCGAGGAGCGTGACATTTGCGGTGGGGCATCCAACGTGGCGATGAACATAAAGTCACTCGGGGGTGAGCCGTTTCTGGTGGGGTTACTGGGTGAAGACCCCGAAGGAGAAATTCTAAAAGCACTTCTTTATAAGTCAGGCGTTGAATTCCGGCTTATCACTGAATGCGACAGACCTACTACGCTAAAGGTCCGTTTCACTCATAAAAATCAGCAGTTCCTGCGGGTTGATCGGGAGTTAAGGAAGCCCGTTGGCAGGGTTGCGGCTCAAAAGGTAATTGAGACTGTTCGGGCAGAAGCAGGTGATTTTGACGGCGCAGTTTTTAGCGATTACGCGCTAGGGATATTTACGCCTGATCTAGCGTCGGAATTAGTTTCGCATTTCAGGCGGATTGGCGTTCCACTTGTTGTTGACCCAAAGCCCTCAAACGATTATTTATGCGGGCAATGTGATGTATTTCTTCCCGGAAAAGATGACGCCGCGGTGATGGTTGGAATACTCTCGACAGAGCCCCTGGATGGTAGCGTTGTTGCGTCTGCTGCCGCAGAGCGTTTTGGAAATCCCGTGATAGTTACGGACGGACCTAAGGGTATGTATGTAGCGGAACCCGGATGCCAGGTTGTTCATGTGAAGAGCACAGCCAGGGAGGTTTATGACGTGAGTGGCGCGGGTGACACAGTCACCGCTTCCGTGGCGCTTGCCCTTGCGAGCGGATCAACTCTCCTGGATGCTGCCTGTTTCGCGAACGAGGCCGCCGGCGTGGCTGTTTCTAAGTTTGGGACTGCTGTGGTTTTCCCTGATGAAATCAGGAAATCAATCGGGGGGCAGGAGAAGATAGTTAGCCGTGCGAAATTGGAGGAAATTATCGAGGAGGTGAAGAAGGAAAACAAAACCGTAGTATTTACGAACGGTTGTTTCGATTTACTTCACGTGGGGCATATCCGGTATCTCAAAGCCTCAAAGAACTTTGGTGACATACTCATTGTCGCCATAAACTCGGATTCCTCAGTGAGGAGGTTGAAGGGCCCACAAAGGCCGCTGATAAGTGAGAAACAGAGGGCAGAACTTATCGCAGCCCTTGAGTTTGTCGATTATGTAACTATTTTTGATGAGGATTCACCAGTGGAGTTAATTTCGATTCTCAAGCCGCATATATTCACGAAAGGTGGAGATTACACCGAGAAGTCTCTTCCTGAGGCTCCTATCGTGCGGTCTTATGGTGGGAACGTTGTCATCGTTCCGCTTTTTGAGAACGGAATATCAACCACAGGCATTATTGGCAGGATTTCCCGCGAAAGAAATGATTGACCCTTTCGGAAGAAAACGTTGAAGCTTAGGTCTTATACGGTTGAGGTTCATACCGGGGCAAAATGATTACTGATGTGGAATGCATTTTAAAATTCACAGCAGGGGCGCTTGATGGACTCCGGGCAAAACGCCAGTTGCTGAACAGGCTGAATGTCTTTCCGGTTCCTGATGGCGACACTGGCACAAATATGTACCTGACTCTCCTTTTCGGCGTTGTGGAAATGAAAAGGGACGGTAGCGGCACTTTTCGTGAATCCCTAAGATGTCTATCAAGAGGTGTGATTGCCGGTTCAAGGGGTAATTCCGGTTTTATTCTCTGTCAGTTCATCGGTGGCTTGGTTGAGATACTTTCTCATGGAGGACTTTCAAGTGAGAGAATAGTTACCGGTATGAGAAAAGGTGTTGATCTCGCTTATGGTTCCGTGCTTGATCCTCGCGAAGGGACTATTCTCACTGTCTTAAGGGAAATGGTTGAAAAATTGGAGAAAGAGAAACCCGATAAGCCCGAGGATGTGATACGCGTTGCTCACAAAGCGGCAGGGATTTCTCTTATGCGGACACGTGAAGTTCTTGAGCCGTTAAGAAAGGCGGGAGTTGTTGACGCGGGAGGCGCTGGTGTGGTTGCTGCGCTCGAGGGGGGTGCGGAAGCGCTCGGGATTTCGCTTGAAAAAATTGATTGGGAGTCGCTTGATATAAGTTTTGATTATAAAGACGTGGTGGCTCCAAAATCTGGATTGAGATTTGTCATCGAATGTTCGTCGGCGGATTTGAGGGATTTGAAAAAAGATATCGCTAATCTTGGTGATTCACTTATTATAGCGGGCTCTTCTTCTCCTTATAGAATTCATATACACACAAACTTTCCGTTTGACGTAGTGAGGGTGGCGAAAAGTTATGGTTTGGTATCCGGTGTGGCAACCTCAGAGCTCGTCCCCAAGGAGAAAATTAATTCTGAAAAACGGAAAAGTACCCGGCATGCCGGGGTGTTGAGCATTTGCCTCGGCGAGGGTCTCGCGAGCGTTTTTGGCTCAATGGGCGTGAACGTAATGCGGGGAGGTCCCGGCAAACAGCCTTCTGCTGCGGCGATTGCTGAAGCTCTGGAGGAAATGGAGCATGATTTTCTAATCGTGCTTCCGAATGATAAAGACCTGATACCAACGTCTAGCATGGCTCTGAAGCTTACAGAGAAAAACGCAGAGATTATTCCCACCCGGTCGCCTCTGCAGGGTCTTGCAGCATGTGAGGAGTATTTCGAGGATAGACAACCAGATGAACTGATTGAGCGAATGCTTCAGGCGTCATTGAGAGTTGTACCCGCGTGGATAAAGGTTGCGATCAGGAATGCTGATTTTGGGAACATAAGGGTTAAGCGAGGGGATTATATTGGGATAATTGAGGATGATCTTGTGGCGTCAGGTGATAAGATATTACCCGTGGCGCTTGACACGGTAGGCGCTCTTTTAAGAAGAAAAAAGGGTTCTTACTTGACTTTAGTAAGAGGAGTTGGCGTTTCGGACAGTGAGTCTAAAGCGATTGATGCCGCTATCAGAGAAAGATTCGACCATGTGTTGACGGATTGGGTTGATGGAGGAGATACAGGTTGCCCTATTATGATGGGTATCGAATGAGCCAGATCATTGAATCTTGAAGTTGTTAACCTTGCAGGGAAAGGAGAGGAATGGCCAGGGTTGGAGTTGTAACTTGCAGTGCTGCATGTATCCCGCGAGAGCTCGCTGATAGTCTTAACATCTCGATAGTCCCACTGTCTTTGATAATTGACGATAAGCCTTACATGGATGGCATCGAAATTTCGACGGATGAGTTTTACAGGATCTTAGAGGAAGGAAAATCAAAAATATCGACGTCTGCCCCTTCGCCTGGGCGCTATCTGGAAGTCTTCAAGAAGATTGCCTCTGAGTATGAATCAATTTTATGTCTTACCGTAACATCGAAGGTTAGCGGTGATTATGCTTCAGCTAAATACGCGGCTGGAGAACTTGAGAAAAAGGTCGTAGAGGTTATCGATTCTGGCACGGCCGCGACTGGCCTTGGACAGGCGGCGGTTGCTGCCGCCAGGGCTGCTGCACAAGGAGCATCTTTTCAGGAGGTAAAAGAGGAAGCCATGCGGGTTATTTCCGAGGTGAGATTGTTCGGGGCTATTGAAACATTTGAGTATTTGAGGAGAAGCGGCAGGGTGAATTCATTAATAGCTTTTACCGCGGAGTTTTTAAACATAAAGCCTGTGTTCGAGCTATATCAAGGTGAAATCAGGAACACCGCGAGAACAAGATCCAAGATAAGAGCTCTTGAGAAAATCGCAAGTCTTGCCAGGGAACGTTACGAGGAAAAAGGACCGATAAACCTTGCCGTCTTCCACGCCACGTCTTTAGATGAGGCTCATTTTCTCAAGGAGAGAATTTTTGCGCAGGCTGAGTGCAACGAGGTAATGATCGCTGAGCTCACCCCTGTCATGGGACTTCACACAGGCCCTGGGCTTGTCGGGGCAAGTTTTTATTAAAAAATATTTTCCCTTGAGATTTATTCTCTGTTTGGCGGACCTACCGACGAACAGACAATAATCGTTTGTGTGCGAAGATCTCAGACTCGCGCATGTGGTTCCCGGTCGTAAAGTAAGCGGCTAATAATCAATTCTTTTGTTGATATCAGTGCGGGCCTTTTGTCAAGCTCTGGGCTTCCCTGGAGGCGTCTTGCCACTCCTAACATAAGAGCGCTCAGAGCGAAAAAAACTCTCGAGAAATGCTGTCCGTGAATTATAGCCAGAACTGGCCATGTCAAAAGCGATACTCCGCAAAAGAGAGCAAGCGCTTTTGTAAAAAAACCGTAACCAAGTATTCCCAGAATGAAAAGGGTTTCCCAGGGCATAAGTATGCCCGAAGCTATCAGGGTCACCGTCATGCCTCTTCCGCCCTTGAAGCGCGTGAAAACCGACCAGTTATGTCCGGCGATAACTCCTGTTGCTGCGAGGGATTCTTCCCACATGCCTGCCCCGGTGAGTCTCATCAAAAGGAGCAAAATACCTATCTTTGCGCAGTCGGCGAAAAAAACCGCTACCCCTGGTACTTTTCCCACCTGGTGGAAGACGTTGCTTGTCCCCAGATTGCCGCTACCCGTTTTTGTAAGGTCTATACCTTTAAGTTTTCCCGCGATATATGCAAATGGGATGGAACCGGCCAGATAACCCAGAACCGCGAAAAATACGTACCTCATTTAGGTTCTCTCCAGTTCGTATATGCCCAGATGATACCCAAGCAGACCCTGTCGAATAAACATTTAGCGATCGTCTTGAAAAATGTTGTGACTCATTTGAAATGATAACACTTGAGGTTTGGGACTCTCATCCTGGCCTAAGGAATACTCTCATCCGGCTAAATTGATAAATGGTCGGGGTGGCCGGATTTGAACCGGCGACCTCAGCGTCCCGAACGCTGCGCGCTGACCTGGCTGCGCTACACCCCGAACCAGATCTTATTTTATTATAAGTTTTTATTATAAGTTTAAACTTCCGTGAAAAACTGTTGCGCTACTCTTTCAAACATTTAACTCATGAGCGCTCCCGAACGCTTTGGCTATCAAAAACTCTGAATTAATATCAAGTATCAATATGAAGTATCGTTGTCTGGAAAAAGAAATAGTTATATTTTGAGCGGTTGGGTTATTATATGTGAAGGCAAAGGGCTTTAAATCCTCAATGCGATAAATTTATCCGTATCTCTGATGTTGAAAGGAGGAAATGTTGCTGAAAAAGTGGTGGATTCAGAGAAAAATCTGCGAGTACGACAGGACAATGGATGAGCTTTTTGCTGATTGTGAGCTGAACGAGGTTAGGAGTTTTGACGGTACGAAAATAGTGTACCGTTCAGTGGGTGAGGGATATCCGCCGATCGTGCACTGTTCTGGTGTATTTACTTCGTATATGTTTTTCCATTTTATGAAAGATTATTTTTCTCCCCGGAACAGGATGGTATTCTGGGATTACAGGGGTCATGCACCAAGCGAAACACCAGAGAATCTCGAATCCATCAACATCCCCAATTGCGCCCGTGACCTAAAGGCTGTAATGGACGATGCCGGAATTGAAAAAGCCGTTCTTACGGGTCATTCCATGGGTGTAATGACAATCATTGAGTTTTACAGGCAGTTCAGGGAGAGAGTTCTGGGCCTGGTCCCCATAAACGGTCCTTACAAGCGAGGTTTCGAGTTTATCACCAGGAACGAAAGCGCTCAGAAGGCGATAAAATCCGCGCTTGATTTTTTTTCGAAAAGGCCCTGGGTAATGGAATGGTTCCGACCGATTGTTATTCTTCCCGTCAATTACCCGCTTTCAAAGAAGGTTGAGGTCAACACGACGATGTGCCGTGGGAGAGGAATGACCCTCTATTTTGACTACATAGCCAAGATGGACTGGAGAGCCGGTTTCAAGATGCTTTCTGCCATGGCGGAATACGATGGAACTGATATCCTTACTGAAATAAAAGTCCCGACCTTGATTATTTGCGGTGATAATGATACCTGGGCGCCGATGGATATTGCGCTTGAGATGGAAAAGAAGATAAAAGGGTCTAGACTTGTAGTAATACCGGGCGGGAGTCACGCAACGCCCGCAGAGAATCCCCAGATGATAAATTTCGCGATTGAGATTTTCTTAAGAGATAATTTTCCCGCAGCAAAGCCGGTAAAGGGTAAAGTTTTATCTAAAGCTTCTCGTGCCTGATTCACAGATTGGCGCTTAGCGGTTTTGAGACTACCTCACGAAGTTTGCCTCGGGCATAATTGAAGTCTTTTGTTCATGAAAGTTGACCTCACAAACGTGTTCCTCAAGAAAGGGGGAGCATCAATGGGGAGAAAAAAGTCAATTTTAATGCTCGCGATGGAGAATCTGATAATGCTTGCCGTCGCGAAGAAATTGTTTCAACGGAACAGAACTGTTCAAATTATACCTGTGGGAATGTTTCATAGCCGTCCGGAAGAGGAGTTGAACAAGGGAATAAGGCCGGAGGATGACGCTCTGCACCCTTATTCTGGCAGGTTTTACTGGGAGTGGTGGTATTTTGATGCGAGTTTTGATGACGGATCGCGTTGTGTGCTCGAGCTTCAAACGCCCAATCTCCTCAACGTGTTTGCTGACGAATGCGCGATGCTTTTTAACGTTTATATGCCGGATGGGAGGGTTTACAACAACATTGTCCCTTTTCCCGGTTCAATGTGGAAAGCCTCGACCAAGTCCTGCGATGTTTCCATAGGAGAGAACACTATAAAGGGTAACTTCCCCGAGTATCGTGTCTGTTTCAAGCATAATAACCTTGCCTGCGATCTGACCTTTGAAAATCTCTTGCCCGGCTGGACTCGCGGTACAGGTGAGGTAATGTTCGGGTTTCCTGAACGGAAGCATGTGTTTGGCTGGGTTGTGGCACAGCCCAGAGCCAGCGTGACAGGAACGCTGACGGTTGATGGAGAAAAGAGGCAGGTGCGCGGCACGGGTTACCATGACCACAACTGGGGCAACGGTTTCCTTCCTTCTTATATTTCCCACTGGGTCTGGGGTCGTCTGACGACTGACCGTGTGACTATGATCTTCGCTGACGTGTGCACGTCCAAAAAATGCGGCAAATACAAAATCCCGGTGATATTTCTTGCAATTGACGGAAGTATTGTTCTCGAATCGGCAAATGCGCGCTTTGAGGTGTCAGATTACAGATTTGATTCCCGTGGCTTCCAGGTGTACCCCGCAAAGCTCGAATTTAAGTTCACAGAGCGCGGTATAAGCGGCTCTTTCGAGATGAATTTTAAGGAAGAACTCGAGATGGTCAACACGCTTGCAGAGAAACTACCGGCCAGCTTCATCAAAATCTTTGGGAAAGTGCTTGCCGCTCCAGCTTATTACAGGTTCCTGGCTGATTATTCTGGAACGATCAGGAGAGGCGACGAGGTGGTTGAGCTTAACGGGGAAACGCACTGGGAGTATATGGTACTGGGTCTTAAAAGAGGGGAAATCCCCGAAGGGTGGAGGAACATACCAATGTGATCCCTATTTCGGAGGAGCAAAACTCTTTCGGCTAAATTCTTTCGTAGTTAACAGTCTTGCTCGAGCCTTCAAGGACAAAAGTGCTATCCGTTGCGATCATCTCTTCAAGCCAGGATATGTCGATTCCAAGGTAAAAAACGGGCTTCAGGATTTCCGGATTTTGGTCCAGGTTTCCGATTATCTTCCCATGCTTATTCAAAGCCGGGTTTAGTGCATCTCTAACCACCGGGGTTCGGTCATAAAGCCTTATATAAGGATTTATCCCGACAGTATCAGGCTTTGCGTTCCCCAGGATTTCTATTGCCTTCTTGACCGAATCAGCTCCTTCTCCCGGGTATCCTGCGAGAAGGTCAATGGCGATACGGATTCCTTGTTCTTTCGCAAGTTCAATAAATCTTACAACGTCTTTTTCGGTGTAAGGGGAACCCTCTGTTGAAAGATCCCAGCTATTGACGGAAAGAGTGACCTTGTTGAAGCCGGATTCTCTCAAAAGTTTCATCAGTCCGAGATTCATGGGGACTGGGCGGAAATATCCGCTCATCTCGAGCTCGAATTTCTCACTTTTGATCATTTCGAGCAGCACCGAGGTGTTGTTTATGTCGATGTTCAATTCACTATCGCAGAAAAAAATTGACTTGGCGCCAATTGAGGCAAGAGATTCAATCTCTTTTACTGTGGCTCTGGCATTTCTTGAAAATATCGGGCGCAAGCGCTCGACGCAGAATGGACATGACCAGTCACAGCCTTTGCGGAATTCGACACCAGCCGGGTGTCCCCTGCTTAAGTAGAAGGAATAGTCGATGTACTTTCCTCTTTTATGGACGATGTCAGGCATTATGCCGTGCGCCCATCCATCAACTGGGCTTTCCGGCTCGATTCCCTGTTCTATTTGTTTTAGTAATTTTGGCAGGGCTATTTCTCCCGGTCCCCTGATCAATAAGTCTGCCCCGGTGTATCGTGCAATCTCAGTGCCGGCGCATAGGGTTGCAGATCCTCCCGCGATTGTAGGGATGCCGAAAGATTCTCTTATTGTTCTGATGATTGTTGCAGGTTTTTCGAGGAGGAACTCATTCCCGGGGAAAAGTGCTGTATCAATATTCCGGATGCTGAAACATACCACGCCGGGTCTGTTTTCCTCAACAAAATTAAAGGCTTCTTTCTCCGGGCAGTGAGAGAATGTGAGATCGAGACAGGCGACTTCAACTCCCGCTCTTTCCAGAGGGGCAACAAGATATTCCATTCCGGTTGGTATCGTGGGTGGATATGTATAAGTATTCGTGTTTATGAGCGCCACTTTCACGGGTCACCTTTTATTTTCTCTAAAGGGTTTGTGCATTTTCAATCTGGCTGGGTGAAAAGACATGGTAATTCTCCTGACTTCATATGTTTTATTAGACTCATTAAATTCTCCCAAAACCGGGAATCAATAGAAACAATTTGTCTCCGAGAATCGGCGCGATATAAGGATAGGAGCTTACCCCTGCCCAGACCAGGCGTTTAATAATTGGAAGCGGCGCGTTTCTGAAAAACCATGAAATGAAAAACGCGTATCTGAAAAAGGCGTTTATCCTTTGGAACTCGACAAGCGCTTTCTGATGATCTTTGACCGCAATCGCGGCAATTTTTCCTGAGATAAGCGCACCGTGAACACCAAACAGCATCAAGGGGTCCATCGTGCCGGAAATTGTTCCGGCAAGGATTAGATTTCGGGCGAAAAGCCTTGGATTGTCCGGCTGCTTGACTGGAAGAAGCCCGATGTTAACGGCCTGCCACCAGTCGAACGATATGCCGTCGTTTTCCTCCAGCATTCTTGCGAATCGGTCTTTCACGTCAGGATTGAGGGGTTTTCCCCTGGAGAAAAGAACGGCGCCCCGGGCACCATTTACTTGTGAGTAGAAAGCATAGTCACGGGTGAACTCATCGAAATAGAGGATAACTTTTGGCCTTTTATCATCAGTTTCTCCCATTGCAAGGTAGCCGTAAACGGGTACGCAAGGGACGTTAAGCATGCGGAAGCCCTCGGGAAACAGTCCAGATGCAATGATTGAATCCGGGGGGAGGCTATCAAAATCAGT
>JACVIW010000009.1 GCA_015711695.1 Candidatus Geohydrothermomicrobium daggyaiense | reverse complement strand
TTGCTTCCAACAAGTGCAGCAAGAACTTCGTCGATTCTGGGATCAATCTCGACATGGAATCTTACAGAAGCCACCGCGAGAAGAACCCCGAAAACGGTGGCGAGCCCCCCAAGTGCTAAAACCGCTTTAAAAATTAAATGCCAGTCCAACTATATCACTCCCCGATCAGAGACCAAGAAGGTTCGCGAATCCCATAAAAGCAAGTGAAAGCAATGCCGCCACAATGAAACCAATCGGCGCGCCTCTGAATGAATGTGGTACAGGGCTGGTCTCAAGGCGCTCCCTGATGCATGCAAACATTACAATCACCAGACCGAAACCCAGCGCCACTCCTATGGTATAAATTATCGCCTCCGGAAGCGAAAAATGGTAAGCGATGTTTAATTTTAAAAATCCTGGTTTTACAGCTTCGGTAGCAGCAGCAAGGACCGCGCAGTTCGTGGTAATCAAAGGCAGATAAATTCCCATCGCCCTATAGAGTGGCGGGCTTATTTTCTTTATCACCATTTCAACAAACTGCACCAGAGACGCAATTATCAGGATAAACACCGGTATATAGAGAAATTCACCTACCCCGAGCGGCTTGAGTATATAGTTCCATGAGATCCAGGAAACGGAGGTCGCCATGGTCATGACGAATAATACTGACATCGCCATACCAATTGATGTTTCAACCTGGGTGGATACACCCATGAACGGACAAAGGGCAATAAATCTTATTAATATTATGTTGTAAACAAGAAGAGCCCCTAGAAACAGCAGAAAAAATCTGTAAGCTTCGTTCATTGTCTATCACCCACGAATGAAAATTTTCAGTTTTATTCCTTCTTCCTCATTTCATACATGTTCAAAATAGCCATAAGGCAACCGAAAGTGAGGAAAGCGCCGGGAAACATCACGAATATTAGCGGCGGATTTACAGGTCCAAGTGTTATGATAGTTTTTTCGAAAAGAACGATCTTACCGGTGCCAAGCAGTTCCCTTATTATCCCCATAACAAGAAGAACGAGCGTATATCCCATACCGATTCCGAGCCCGTCGAGCGCGGACCGTAAAATTGAATTCTTATAAGCGAAGCCCTCAGCTCGGGCAAGAATCATGCAGTTTACAACGATAAGAGGAATCCATACGCCAAGACGGTCGTAAACTGCCGGGAAATATGCCTTCATGCTCAGGTCAACAATCGTTACGAAAGACGCGATAACAACGATAAATATCGGAATGCGCACCTGGTCCGGAATTCTTTTCCTTATTGTGGCTATGATTATATTTGAGAAAAAGATAACAAAAGTAGCAGCAATCCCGAGAAAAATCCCGTTTTCAACTCTGTTGCTGACAGCAAGCGCCGAACATAAGCCCACCATCAACTTCATCAGGGGATTCTGATCGATTATTCCCTTCTTAAACTCCTGAGCTAAATTTGTCCTTTCTTCCATGGAAAACCTACCTGCCCGAAATCGCGTGAGCCTTGAGAGCTTCCTTAATATCGGTTAAAACGGCCTTAGTGGTAACTGTTGCCCCAGTTATCGCTCTAACGTCTTTTCCTATTTCAAGGGGATCTTTATGCTTCTTCCCCTTGAACTGCGAGAGGAATTCTTCTTTCTCGAGATTAGCGCCAAGCCCAGGGGTTTCGTTGTGTGATATGACCGAGACGCCCTGAATTTTGCCGTCTTTCCCTATCCCAACTGCGAGATTTATAGGACCGCCGTAACCGCGTGCCTTAACCACTATGACTTCCCCTTTATCCGACGTATATACTTTTGACACTCCTTGTACTTCTTTCTTTATCCGATCCTCCAGCTTTCTGTCCTCTTTAAGCTCATCGGGGGATTTGACTTCAGGGAGTGCTTCGATGCATGCTTTGAGCTCTTCTGCTTTCTTCTGCTCCAAAATCCTTTCCTTTGTTACGGCATAGGTAAGCCCAAGACCAGCGGCAGCGATGACGCTGACCAGGAGAAGAGTCAGTCCAAGCCTTAAAATCCTTTCGATCATGCCTTCGCGCCGCCTTTCGAAACGCCATACGGCCTTGGTTTGATAAACCTGTCAATGACCGGCGTAACACCGTTCATAAAGAGAATGGAAAACATAACGCCCTCAGGCAAATGCGAGTAAAACCTTATGACAACAGTCACGATACCGCAGCCAACTGCAAATATGACCTTTCCCCACGGAGTCATTGGATTTGTCACATAGTCAGTTGCCATAAAGCATGCCCCAAGAAGCAACCCCCCCGCCAAGGCGGAAAAAATCGGATCCGTGCCTTTGATTAGAGATAGCAACATCACCGTACCCACATAACAAACGGGAATTCTCCAATCAATAAGTCGCTTGGCAAAGAGTACTATTAGCCCCAGAATTATTAGTGCAGCAGAAACCTCCCCGATGCAACCCCAGGGATTACCAAAAAAAAGCGGGAGATAATATTTTGATGCTTGAATATCGAGAGCTCCTTTTCTTACCTCGGACATCGCGAATAGCGGCGTTGCGCTTGTGACCGCATTGATTGATTTAATCGTGGAAGTGTTCACAACCCATGCGAGTGGCTTGTCAAGATAGGAGGTGGTCATATATTTTGACCATGATATGAACAAAAACGCTCTTCCAACAAGAGCCGGATTAAATATATTGTGACCCAGTCCACCAAAAACCTGCTTTCCAAGAGCTATTGCCACCGCTCCCCCAATCAAGGGCATCCAGAAAGGTAACCTCGGGGGAAGCGTAAGAGCTAATAAAAGACCGGTCAAAGCAGCACTCAAATCGTTGATTGTGACTGGCTTGTGCATAAGCCGTTGAAGAACATACTCACAACCAACTGCGCCGACCAAGCTACTGACTATAACGATAAAAGTGGATAAACCACCGATATAGATAGAGTATGCGGTCAGCGGGATTAAAGCAATTATTACCCAGCCCATTATTTTCGTGGTAGTATCACGGTCCCTGATATGAGGAGATACCCCGATATGAAAGAGTTCTTCAGATATTCTTGCCTTACTGTCAAATTTCTTCTGTCTTTCAGCCACCGCTTTATTCCCCACTAACCGCCTTCTCGAGTTCTTCTATCTTCTTCTTTCTCCTGGCAAGCCCCTCTTTCCCAACCTTCATGAGCTGAACAAGTGGATTCTTAGTTGGACAAACATAAGCGCAGCACCCGCACTCAATGCAATCGTTAACGTTATACTGTTCGAGTTTATCCCATATACCGACATCCGCGTACATGCCGATGGCAAATGGCATGAGGTTCATCGGGCAATGCCTCACGCACCTTCCGCATCTTATACATGTAAAGTGAGCTGGTTCCTTTACAAAAAGATTCTCATACCTAAGAACAAGTATCCCGGAGGTGCCTTTAATAACGGGAATGGTGTCAGTGTATTGAGCGAGCCCCATCATTGGTCCCCCAAGGATGAGTTTTCCCTTTTTGCCTACGTATCCACCGCAAAAATCAATGATATCCTTCACCAAAGTCCCAATTTTAACCCTCAAGTTCGCGTTCCCGGCAACTCCATCCCCACATACAGTCACAATCCTCTCGACAAGCGGCATTCCTTTTTTGAAAAACTCGCAAATCGCCGCAGCAGTACCCACGTTGTTCACGACAACACCCACATCGCTCGGCAAACCACCTGATGGTACCTCTCGACCTGTAAGCGTGCGAATTAGAGTCTTTTCAGCGCCCATTGGGTAGCGCGTGGGCAAAGCAACCACATGGATACCTTCGTTCTGCCCGGCTTCTCTCATTCTCTGAATGGCATCCCGCTTGTTACCCTCAATGGCGATTATTACCCCTTCCGCGCCGAGAACGCGTTTGATTATTAGGGCACCTCTTATTATGTCTTCACTTCTTTCAATCATCAAACGATGGTCAGCTGTGAGATAAGGCTCGCACTCCGCCCCATTTATTATCAGCGTACTTATAGGTTTTTCAGGAGGTGGGGCAAGTTTCACATGCGTAGGAAAAGCAGCACCACCAAGACCAACAATTCCCGCTTCCCTTATCGCCCTCCTTATTTCCTCAGGAGTCATTTCGAAAGGGTCACCGGGGGGCTTGATATCGGGGCTTAGTTCGTTCATTCCGTCTGAAACAATCTGGATCGAAAGAACATCCCTGCCCGTTGGATGAGGGTAATTGATGATCCCAGAAACTTCTCCCGATACACTTGAATGAACAGGAGCCGAAACGTATGCTTCGCTATCTCCAATCTTCTGTCCGACAAGCACCCGGTCGCCAACCTCTACCAGTGGTTCGCATGTTGCGCCTGTGTGCTGCAGGAGAGGTATTGTGACCTTTTCCGGATTTGGACCGGGAAAAACCATTATTGGAGCTGTGCGCTTGTTCTGTTTAGGGTGTATACTACCTCTCGTGAAATAGAACTTCTTTATGTTATCTATGATGCCAAACAAAGAACCTCTCCGTGAACTATGGCGTCCTCTACACAAAAAAACCCAAAGTATGATACCAGAATCCGTGGCAATCGGAAAGAATGCGAACATCTCTGGTAATATCTCTAATATATACACCATTTAAAGACAAACACAGATCCACCCATTGGTATTTTTATTTCTGGCAACATACTGGCGTATGTTTCTCACGAAAACTTGCGCAAGAGGCTTGATAGTGGCGCATTCTCCATGGATAGTTGTAACCGGATAAACTGTATAATGTTATGGCAATTAAAATCGGTGAGGCATAAATTGAAAAAAAGAGTAAAAGGGATAATAAATTCCGTTCTAATAATTCTGCTCGCCGCTGCAAGCGTTATATTTCTCGTTTACTTGACCAAGGGGCGTTCCGAGGTCGATGAAGGTTACCGATCTCCCACATACTTCGCAATGGACACCACTCTCGAGATCTGTATTAAAGGAATGCCCGAAAAAATCTCAAAGAAAATCGCCCGGGAGGTATTTCTGTGGGTTAAGGAGCTGGAAAGACGAACTAGTAGGTTTCTTGAAAAAAGCGATGTGTCAGAGGTGAATCGAAACGCGGGTGTATCTCGCGTTAAGGTTTCACCGGATACATTTCAGATGGTAAAAGAATCAATAAAGCTTTCAGAGATGACTGAGGGCGCGTTTGACATAACTGTAGCTCCATTGATGGAAATCTACGGCTTTTATTCCCACCCATACAGGATTCCAAAACGATCTGAAATAGACCGGAATATAAAGCTCGTCGGGTGGAAATACATCGAACTCGACAGAAAAGAAAAAACAATTATGCTGACAAAACCGGGAATGCAAATCGACCTTGGAGGTATAGCAAAAGGGTATGCCATTGAAAAGATTATCAGAATGATGAAAAATCGGGGCGTGAAAAGAGGCTTTGTCAACTTCGGCGGAGCCATAGGGGTGTTGTCGATAGGTCAGGATATACCATCGTGGACAATCGGAATAAGAGATCCACGCGGAAAACCGGAAGATGTTTTAGGAACCTTATCTCTCAAAGAAGGCTACGTATCCTCCTCGGGCGATTACGAACGCTATTTCATTAAGAACAAAAGAAGGTATTTCCACATCCTCGATCCACGAACGGGAAAATGTCCTGATAAAGTCATCAGCGCGACTGTTGTGGGACCCGAAGGCGCGTTAGCCGACGCAATGTCCACTGCTATCATTGTAATGGGGCGCTCAAAAGGGATGGGTCTTGTAAGAAATTTGCCCGGATACGAAGCAGTAGTGGTTGAAAAGGGCAAAGAAGTATTTTACACAATAGGAATGAAAAAGAAATTTGCGCTTAAAATCGACTGGAAACTCAGATGAATTGCTCTGGAAAAGTGATCAAAGACTTCGGTGAAAACGCTCGCGTTCTGCTGGAAAAAAACGCATGCGGCGATTGTCACGCGTGTGGGCTCGCTTCTATAAGAGAAAGAACCCCAATCGAGGTAATAGCATTGAACAAAGCTGGCGCCCGACCTGATGATATTGTGGTACTTGAGGTCTCTGGGAAAAAGGTACTACAAGCTTCGACGATACTTTTTTTTATTCCGTTTTGCGCCTTTATCCTTGGTTTCGCGTTTGGGTACTGGTTTGCCTGGCACCTGTTCGGCACATACTGGCGCTCTTTGACAGCCTTTGTCCTTGGCATGATCTCACTTTCGATATCTTATCTTGTGGTTCGTTTTCTGGGAAGAAAATACGAGGACTTCCAGTTCGTAATAACGGCGGTCGTGGAAAGAGGCATAACTAAAAGAGAAAACATGAGCTGATTTTAACCCCACATAATCCCTTGACGCTTTTTAAAAACATTTTGCCGGCATTTCTGGCAAAGATTCAAACAAGTCAAATGAGATAATCATGATTATAGACGATTATTTCTCACGCATTTCTCTGAACAATTGAGTAAAGCCTTTTAAAAGCCTCAATTTTTTCAGTCCTTCCAAGTTTCGCCTCACGAATGGCGTTCTCCAGAAAGTATATGCTCATGTCATATGTCGCCCTGTCAACAGGGTACGGATGACCATCTTTTCCACCATGGGCGAAACTGAATCTCGCCGGATCTCTCATGCTTGGTTTTGCTCCATAGACAATCTCTGAAAGAAGCGCAAGCGCCCTGATTGTTTTGGGACCAACCCCTCTCATGCCAAGAAGCGCCTCAAAATCCTCAGGTTGCCTTTCATAGGTTGAAGTGAGAATAGAACCAATGCGGTCAACATTTATGTCAGAAAGCATCACCTGGTGGCGAGTCGGAAGATCAAGGTTTTCCGTTCTTTTGAGCTCCCGGACAACTTGTTCGGGCTTCTCGCGAGAAATTTCGGTCACTACTTCCCTTGCCCTGGCAGACTCAAGCGCCACCATGTTAAGAGTGTTTCCTCTCTTTTCACAGCAAATAGCTTTGTGCGGCTCGCAAACGAAATCCTCAATCTCAAATGATAGCCAGTGGTATCGTCGTGCCACTCGGGCAGAGGTGTTCATCCCCTGTTGAACCACGCACCAGTTTCCATTTTTGTCAAATGCAAACATATGGTGGTATATCTGATAACCGTCCTGCACAGCCGCGCTATCAACCTTCGCGGACATCCTGCTTGCGTACAAGAGCGGCTTCGCATCAAGCCCTATTTTCTCTGAGAAGCGCTCAATTTCCTCCGGGGTTCGGCGCGAAGTTTTTCCCTTACCTCCGGCTATGTACAAGCCAATTTCCTCATTCAGTTCCGCTACTGCCTCCTTAAGCGCGCCGCAAACCGTCGTTGTGAGTCCACTCGAATGCCAATCAAAACCGAGAACACACCCGAAAGCCTGAAACCAGAAAGGGTCAGACAATCTTTTTAAAATCTCAGCCGCGCCGTATGACTCAACCAGTGCGAGAATAATCTCCCTTGAAAGCTTTCTCATGCGCTCAAACAGCCATGCGGGAGCTTTTCCATAGTGAAGAGGTAAGTCAGATGTACCCGTTCTATGACCCATTGGAACAGCCACCTTGTACTGATATTCTCTTTCAAAAAGAAATTTACGTAACCTGCAAGAATATCTTACTCAATTATGACATATAGCACCGGAGAAGTTGATTTGATCGTCAGGGAGGCAGGCACAGGAACGGAAAACCAATCATCCCCTTTTTACTGACCGGACTTTCCACAAGTGGTATAGTAAAGTCAAATGAAAGTCATGCCAGATGGCAAGGGGGTGAAAAATGCCGGAAGAAGAAGTAGGAAAAGTTACTCATTACTTCAACAAAATAAGCGTTGCGGCGGTTGAACTTACCGGACCGTTGAGTGTGGGAGAAAAGATCCATATTAAGGGTCATACATCCGATTGGGTGCAGACCGTGGAATCAATGCAGATCGAACATGAGAGCGTGGAAAAAGCTGGGCCGGGTGACATAGTTGGGATAAAAGTCGAGGGACACGCTCACGAACACGATATCGTGTATAAGGTTATCGACTGACCAAAAAAGAAGCATATGCTTTCCAGCTCCGTTCGATGGCGCACCTGAAAACTTTCTTCATTCATATTCTGTGTATTATCATTTTTCGCCGTTCTTTGAAGAATCCAGCATTTATGAATTTTGTAGCTCCTTTTTCAACAAATGAAGCGCGCGGGTTATGGACGTGCCAGAAGTAATGATAAGAAGGTTTATATTTCTCGGCGTATTCGAGAAGTGACACACTTCCAACCTCATCACGTTTTGCAACGGTATCGAACGTAAGGTCAGGTATTGCCGGCGGGCAGTGCGTGCAAAGGATGTTAACCGGCCCAATGCTGTCTACCAGATTTCGGTATTTTTCAGGCTCTATCTCTCCCGGAAGCCCAACGGTCCAGGGTCCGAAAGGCGCGCCCGATATCAGGCCAAACCGAAGTCCTTGAAAATCAAAGACGCCAGCCTCCACAATTTCAACATTTGAGGGAGCAAGTTCACGCATCATTTCGGGGCTGTCGGTATTACCATAGATCAAATACGCCCTGCACGGTATGGACGAGAAAAACTCGCGATAACTCTCACGCATCAGATCCCTTACTTTCCTGGGCTTATTATCATCCGAGGATGCGATCTGCCTGATTGCTCTTCCCGCAACTTCCCTTTTACCTCCCGCCAGAGCCGACAGCGCCGCTATTATCTCTTCCCTGGAATATACCTGAGCCAGTATTCCCCCGAGAGTCCTGAAATCAATCAGGTTTAGATAATCCCCAAGCATCACAACGAGGTCTTCAGGAGTAAGCTGCTGCCTCATCGCTTCATACTCGCCGTGGATGTCGGATATTATTTTTATAGCCATGTACCAATCTCCAGTCGCTGTATTAGATCATAACCAAAGGAATGATTCAGGAGTAATATTTTACGAGTTTCTCAGCCTTTTCGCGCAAAAGCAATTTAAGTTCCTCGGGCGAAACCACCTTGACCCGTTCACCAAACTTCAACAGTGAGTTCGCAACCCAGGACAGGTTTTTTGTTTGGAACTTTACCCGTAGGCTACGGTCGCTTTCTTCAGTCAACTCCGCTTGAGGTAAACCCTCCAGAAATGGGAGCGCCATCCTGTCAGAAAAAATCAACTCTACAGTGTAATCTTCTTTCCCGGGAGAATACTCGCAAACGGCCATGGGGAGATGCAGTTCGCCTTTCACTTCGCTTTTGCACTTCCTGCGTGTCACGGTAACGTTTAGAATTCTATCCAGCATAAAAAAGCGGAAATCTCCAGCTAGATGGCAAAACGCCTGAAGATACCAGTTTCCGTTTGCCCAGATTAGCGAGAGTGGCTCTACCTCTCTTGTACTAACCGTATCCCTTGAGTAGCTATAATAATGGAGTATAAGATTCCGACGCTGTATTATTCCTTTTTCAAGTATCTTTAACCATTTTTTCGAGAAATTTTTCATTTCTACTTCGATTCTTTTCCTGACATCATTAATTTCTTCGGAGACGTCCTTCTCAAGGGTATTTTGAATTTTGTGTAAAGCGTTCATGAGGGATCTGGTCTCCACGATTACCCCGGAATTCACGAGCGCTTTACACGCGATCAACAAAACCAGAGCCTCGTTCCGGGTTATCCTGAGTGGCTTATTGAAGTAGTCAGCGCCAATGAAATTCAGCACGTCCCCTTCAATCGAATAATCTATCAATTCGAGCGGTCCATAGTGTGGCAAGCCACAATACCACAAAATTTTTTCGATCCAGTACATAAGCTCTTCTTTTGACACATTAAAATCCTCGCAGATCTCACTTATTTTTGCCCCGCCCCTGGAAATCACGTAAGGCAACAGCATTAAAATCTTATTGATTGTTTCCACAGAGCTATCTCTCATCTCTTCACAACGCTTTTTTTAATATTCCTTCCACCCGCTTAAGCGCGAGCGCCTTGATGCTCTCGGGAGAAAGTATCCTCGCCTCCGGGCCGAAATCTAAAATCCAGTCAAGAAATCTTTCCGGATGCGCAACTTCGAATACAACCACGCTGTAACCATTTTTTCTGCTTTTCTCGGAAAGAACTTTAAAAGGAGAAATCGATTTCAGAAACCGGATTGTCGGCGAAATTTTCACGGTAACCTCAACAGGCTCGTCCCCGGGTTCTGTCAGCCTCTCCCATGACACAACCTCACTCAAATCGAAATCTGGGGGAATTTCATAATCCGGTTCTTTTGGCTTCTTTTTATTGATGGTAATATTCGAGGTGATTCTGTCCAATTTGAAGCACCTTATCTCCTTGCGAAGATTACACATTCCGACCAGATACCAGAATCCGTTTTTGCAAACGAGACCGTATGGCTCAACGGTGCGCGTCACTGGTCTTTCCGAATTGAGTGCCCAGTAGTCGAAGGTAAGGCGTTTTCTATTGGTAATTCCCTGGAACATCCGCTCAAGGAGCAAGTTTTTATTTCGCCGATCAACCATATGTATGTGGGGTACCATGCACAAATCGATTTGCTCTTCTTCCTTGGCGCAAGCTCCAATAGCAATTTTCAAAAGAGCAGAGTGAGCATGCACACTGAACGGAGTCCCGGAGCCCAGAAAGAACCGGGAGATAACAGAAAGGGAAAACAACTCATCTAATTCAAGATTTATATCCGGCAGGTAGTAGTCTTCTGGTTCAATGGTGTAAAAGTATTCACTTAAAAGCTCATCCTTAATCGTTTTGATAGGAATGCCCATCTCGCGAAGTTCCTCTTTATCCCGTTCGAACATTCTCCTCAGCGACGCATCGTCAAGCTTACGGCTCCCATAAACAGTTGTCCTCAAATTGTTAAGCGAGACAGGCTTTTTTGAATCGAGTAAATAAGCAATAAGTTTTATCAGACGCTCGGCTTTTGTTTCATCCACGAATTTTCCCTGCCTGTTTTCAAAGAATCAATTACCCGCCTATATATATACTAAACCAGGGCAACGACAAAAAGCCAAAAACTTGTGACGGGACGCGTGTATGCCAGTAATCATAAATCATCGCGTCAAACAGGCAACTTCGCTCACGTGTGAAGTATCAACTCTAATCTTACTGTGGCATTGATCTCCAGCTCTTTGACAAAAAGCCGCGCTTACGCTTTGCCAACAAGCAACCTGCCAATTATCCAGCGCTGAATTTCGGACGTCCCACCCCCTAAAGTTGCGAGTTTGGCGTCGCGTATTGCCCGCTCTATTGGATATTCCTTTGTGTATCCGTAACCCCCATGTATTTGCACGGCTTCCTCAGCGGACTTCATCGAAACCTCAGAAACGTAAAGCTTGGCAACTGAAGCCATCAGCGGATCCATAATTCCTTGATCCTTGTTCCAGGCGACCTTATAGACTATCAACCTGGCGGTCTCCAGCCATACCTTCATATCAGCAAGCTTGAACTGTATCGCCTGGAAATGCGCAATCGGGCGACCGAACTGCTTGCGCTCCCTCGCGTACTTCACGCAGGTTTCAAGCTGTATTTCCATGCCCCCAATCGCGGGCGCGAGCATAACTGAGCGCTCCCACTCAAGAGTTGCAAGAGCCACATCCATGAAACCCTTGTTTTCCTCGCCCAGAAGATTCTCGGCGGGGACCTCGCAGTTGTCGAAAATGAGCTCGGATGTCGGAGAGGACCTGTTTCCCATCTTGTGTATTTCCTTTCCGACAGAAAAACCCGGAAATCCCTTCTCCACGATAAATCCGCTTATTCCGGCCGCACCCTTTTCTTTGTCAGTTTTTGCAAGCACCACAAAAACGTCGCCAACGGGCCCGTTTGTAATAAAAGTCTTTGTGCCGTTGAGCACATAGTATCCATCTTTTTTTTCGGCTGTTGTCTTTATGCCTGCAGCGTCGCTCCCGGCTTCTGGTTCCGTCAAGCCCAGACCCGCTATCCACTCACCACTAGCGATTTTTGGTAGATACTTGCGCTTTTGCTCCTCCGTGCCGAGCTGCCATATTGGCACACCACCAATGGTCACATGGGCACCCCAGGAAAGGCAAAAGCCGGCGTCAAGGCTTCCATACCCGAGCGCTTCACCCGCAAGAACGGTTTCGAAAACGCTTGCGCCGCTTCCCCCGTATTCTTCAGGAAAGGGAAGTCCCATGAGTCCGAATTCGGCAGCTTTGTCCCAAACATCTCTGTCGAATCTTGCTTGCTCATCCCTTTCAGTAGCGCCAGGCATTATCTCCTTCTGAGCAAACTCAATGACCTGTTGTTTGAAGAGTTTCTGTTCCTCGGTCAAACTGAAATCCATGCTCTTACCCTCCTTTTATCTCCACGATAAGATGACCGTCAAACCTTTTATGTTTATATCATTAAAATCAAGTATCAGGAACAAAGTAAAAATCCCTCACTCTGCCAGTTCTCTGATCAGCGGGAAGAAATTCGGCTCTTACCCTCATTCCTCTATATAGAGTATCCATCGTAACATTTCTCAGAATGGCCACAATGGGGTATCTCACCCCATCAAGGTGCACCCCACCCTGATAAAATGGCACTTCCTTTTGTAAATCAGTTAGCGATATGTCGACCCGGCTGAACATGGTCACGCTTCCTCTTTGCGAAACTTCAACCCACTCGCAATCCTCATAGCAATCATGACACCAGGAGCGCGGCCAGAAGTAGACGGATTCGCATTTCGGGCAGCGGGTCCCCATTAGTTTTGCGTTTTCTTTGAGTTCTTTGAAAAAGAGTGAAAGCTCTCCCATTGATACCATGAAATCAACTTTCCACCTGTCTGGTACAATGACGAACTTATCCTTAAAGGATACTGGCGCAAATCTGGGATCTGCTTCATCTGCCATCCCTATCACCCCTCAAGCACAACACAAACCGAATAAGCGCCTCTTGCCCCACCCATACTTTGAGCGATGCCCCTTGAAGCTCCCGGCACCTGTCTGCTTCCCGCTTCTCCTCTAATGTGCCTCACGATTTCCGCTACCTGGTAAACGCCGGTAGCTCCGATAGCGTGTTCGCATCCGATAAGACCACCAGATGGATTAACGGGAATCTTTCCCCCGATATCCGCCATCCCGTCCCTTAAAAACGCAGTTCCTGCGCCCCAGGAACAAAAGCCGAGTTCCTCATAAAGGCATATCTCAACGCCACTGAAGGAGTCATAAACCTCCGCCACATGAATCGCATTTGAGGGGTCGGAGATTCCAGCCATCTCATATGCCTTCTGGGCGGAAATCCTCACCGCCGGAAAAAGCGAGGAACCAGCGTTATCCCTTTCAGCTTGCCTCCCTGATTCCGTGCTTGCGCCAATACCAGTTATCCAAACCGGATCTTTTCTAAATCTTCTGACCGCATTTTCGCTCGCAAGAATGATTGCGGCCGCCCCCTCACTGTTCAAGCAATGATCTAAAATTTTCAGCGGATAGATAACCATCGGGCTTTTGAGCACATCCTCAATCGTGATCTCCATTGGCGACTGGGCATCAGGATTGAGCCGGGCGTTACCCTTGTTTTTCACCACGACTCTCGCCATGTCTTCCTCGGTGGTCCCGTAATTTTCCATGTGCCATCTTATGGCAGCACCGTAGGAGCCTGCTGGAGAAGCACCGAGCTGGTATTCAAAAAAAGGATCCGCCGCGAAAGTTATGGATTTAACCATTTCAATTACGTTGGCGACATCTCCAACCTTTTCGACTCCAACAACAATGACAACATCGTGCATCCCGCTTGCGACCTCCGCGAACGCCGCTCTGATTGAATAACCTCCTGTGGCTCCTCCTGTCGTTATTCTCGACCCTGGTTTTCTGGCAAATCCAAGAAGATAATGGACATGGTGATCGGGCATTGCGCAGTGCTCGAAAAAATCATTGTAAATGCTGTAAACCACGCTTTCGATATCATCTTTGCTCGCCCCGGCATCCTCCATAGCCATCCTGACCGCTTCATAAGCAAGCCTGGGAAATGTCTTGTCAATGTGACGGGACTTAAAGGATGTGTTTCCCACCCCGACTACCGCAACTTTTTTCATTGCCATCACCTACACATATGCTCTTTAAAACACAAATTCAAAAAACGCATTTATCCTCACTTTGCAATACTCTTATTTCTCTATGCAAGTTTAAGATCTATGTGCTACCGCATGTTAGAATAAAGAGCCGCACTTTTTTACAGGTGTACCTGCCTGTTTTCTACCACATAGTCAGCCTTTATCCCTGTTCGCTCGAAGAGTTCTCTTTCAAGTTTGTCCCGATCATTCTCGATAATGACTTCATCAGGCGTCACCTCGGTTGCCCCTTTAACAGAAGTCTTAACGGATTCAGCGACAGAGCCTGGGTTGTATCCCTCCTCAACAGCAATTCTTATCACGACCTTATCCCTTGAAAATTCATCTCCGGGAATCTCTTTGTCGAGCACGACCTGGAACTGATAAACGCCCGGAACGTCCCTGACGGAAGAGATCAAATCTATCATGGAAACACGAGTGCCCTTGATTTTGGTAAAGTCCTTCTTCGCGCGCATTATCGGCGTATACATGATAGGAAAAGTAAGCCCGCAGTTTTTGCATCGCTCCCAGCGAACTCCCCCACGGACAAGGTCTCCGGTGAAATACCTCAGAAAAGATGTGCCGCGCCAGTCAATATGGCTGAAAACCAAAACACCCTCTTCGCCATCCTCCACAGGTTCCAGGGTCTCAGGGTCGAGCACCTCCCAGTAGAAAAACTTGGGATTGAGGTGAATCATGCTGTTCTCAGTGCATTCATAGAAGGCTAACTTCATCTCCGTCATGCCGTAACCCTGGACGAGTTTGAAATCCTCCCTACCGCCGACTCTTTTTACCAGTTGCTTTATATACGTTCTCAGGGAATCTGTTAGCGGCTCAGCAGCAACAAGAGCTATGAAAAGCGAATCAAGCGGGGGCACCTCACCGCTTTCTACCATTTCCGCGGCTTTTCTCAGCCAGTAAACAAGATACGATGGAATTGCGATAATCGCATCAAACTTATTCTCCGCAAATAATTTTATTTGCCTTTCCGTAGGAATAACATTCCCGCCGAAGGTATCAAACCCGCTTGACCCGCAGAGCCACTTCCCCATTATCACCTGAAAAAAAGCAAGGTGGGGCGCACCCGGGAATACATTGAATCCTCTCATGTCCCAGGTAAGTTCTCTGCCGCACCAGAAAGCAGAAGCCGATTCCTTTACATTCTTGTGCAAGTCCCGGTAAGTATATACAGCAGGCGTAGGATCCCCTGTCGAACCAGCGGATGCGTGGAAATGAACAGGCATCCATTCAAGCGATATGCGTCTGCCCACTTTAAGATAAGCGAAACCCTCATGATAATTCGTTCGGTACAAAGCGGCGTAGTCCCGTGGGTAGTTTACAAGGCTCTGGATTATGTATTTCAAAAGAAAAACGGGAGATATCCTCGCCGTGTCATATCGAGCCTCTCTGCCGGGGAAACGCGGCTGGAGTATGAAAGCCATGGGGTCTTCTCTGTAGTCCTCTTTATACGTAAGGGGAATCCGCCTTAAATCCCCAGGCCTGGTGATTTTGTCAGGATTGATTCCCTCTTTTTTGAAAATTTTTCGATAGTAAGGATGGTAAGGATAGATGATATTTCTGATGTAGTCTGTCAGTCTCCTGAAAACTGCGTCCTTTTGCTCCCGGGGATTCAGAGCATAGAAATTGGGCATTTTGAGCCACCCCCCAGCGGGTGCTAAGCACAGCGTACATGCGCTTTACTAAATACATTGACTCGCGGGAACAAAATATAAAGTAATCACTGACGCAAGTCAATTCCTGAAACTACTCATGAACAATTTCAGGCAGCTAAACTCGATTTTCAAACCGGTCAAATTCGTCATGGCTGGAAGTAAGAAACCTTAAACGCCGGAAAGCTTTTACCGCTAAAAGATAACGCCTTATTCCTGAGCGAAAACCTTTTCGCCGCAAACGTGAGTTAGCTATGCCGGGTAAGAAACATCAGGTCCCTTTGTCATATGGTTCATTACCATTTTTCGACGAAATCTCTGAAATAAGAGAGCATCGAGTACTCAGCAAGGACGCTTTGACGCTCGAGATTCATCCTCTGAAGATACTCACGGTCTCTTGCATCACCTTTTAAACCCTCAAGATAGATTTCATCCACAAGTTCACGGTTTCTTCTCTCCAGCTCCGCGAGGCGCGCGAAATAGTTTGGAATGAAAATAGCGATTAGGTTTTCCCCATCATACCGTCCGGTTGATCCGCATCTGCCACACCGGTGGTCACCGCTGGCGTTAACCCTGACCCCTTCGATTAAGGCGCCGCAAAAAGGACATCTTTTGTAGCGCTCCTCTTCACCTTCCATTCCATTTTCTCCTGTTAGGGATTATATGGAATATGTTAATGGCGAAGCCGAAACAACAGTCCAAACTTCTTCCATGGAAAGCGAAGTGTCTATCCCTCTCTATGCTCATATTAATAATCTATTAATAATCTATTAATAATCTGAGCGCTCCATTTGTAAAAGGAAATTCTTTTCGTGAATCAAGTTTAAACCTTCCTGGTTGACTTTCAACCCCCAGGAAAAGAAGGTTTGACGTTCAGGCCCAACCAGGCTCGCGATTTGCGTTGTGTTTCGGATAACATATCAACTGTATGAAGATAAGAACCAAAATGTGGCTCATGGGGGGAAAAATTATCGGGAGTATCGTCAGGTTGGCCGGCGCGGGTGGCGGAACGACATTTCCCGGAAAAGTTGTACGCTCATTGCATCCGCGTTTTGTGCCTGAAGTCCTGTCAGGACTTGAACTCGGATGCGTGCTCGTGACGGGAACTAATGGAAAAACAACAACAGCCGCACTCGTGGCAGATATACTCAAGACCGCGAATATCCCTTTAGTCCACAACAGAACAGGAGCTAATCTCATGTCGGGTATAGCATCCGCTCTTATAAAGCAAAGCCTCGTTGATCTTGAAAAATATACGAAGCTCGGGTTATTTGAGGTAGACGAGGCAGTACTCCCGGAGGCAATCGACGAGACAGATCCGCGCATAGTTCTCATAAACAATCTCTTCAGAGACCAGCTCGACCGCTACGGTGAGCTCGACACCCTTGCCGGAAAGATGAAGGCATCTGTTGAGAAACTAAGCCCTGAATCAACTTTAATACTAAACGCTGATGACCCGCTTGTTTCTTCTATCGGCGCTCATCTTAAATGTAAAGTAATCTATTTTGGAATAAACACTGACGCTTACTCACTCAAAGGAATTGAACACGCAGCCGACAGCAAACATTGTTCCCTTTGCGGAACAAGGCTTGAATACGGATATCACATTTTTGGACATCTGGGGAATTACAGGTGCCCGAAATGCGGGGCTGAAAGGCCTGATCCTGATGTTTTCGCGGAAAGCGTCAGATTAAAAGGCTTCGATGGTTCGAACTGCTCGATCAGAACACCCGCCGGGAATATGGAACTCTGGATTCCCCTCCCCGGACTTTACAATGTTTACAACGTGCTCGGTGCAATCGCTGTAAGCCTGACACTTGGAATCGAACCTGAAGCAATTGCCGATTCGATCGAGCAATTCAAAGCAGCGTTCGGAAGAGTTGAGAAAATACAGATCGATGGCAGGAAACTGGTCATGATACTCGCAAAAAATCCAGCAGGCTTTAACGAAGTCATAAGGGCTTTGAGCAACATCGAAGGTGGTCTGAATATCATTTTTGCTTTGAACGACAACATAGCGGATGGAAGGGATGTGTCATGGATATGGGATGTTGATTTCGAGAACCTTAAGGGTAAGATATCACGAGTTATCTGCTCGGGCATAAGAGCATGGGACATGGCTTTAAGGATAAAATACGCCGACACGGAGGCGCCATTTCTCTGGATTGAGCCCCATGTTGGGCGCGCCATGGAGCGGTTGATTGAATCTGTGGAAAAAGATGGGACTGTTTATGTGGTTCCTACCTATACCGCGATGCTCGATGCCAGAAGAATCCTTTCGAAAAAAGGTTATGTTTCTCCCTACTGGGAGGAGTAAATAACAATTGCTATCTGGCATTTTTATGTATCCCAATACTTAGAATAAGTTATGACATTAAGAATCTGAAGAAAAAGGTTGGATCCAATGAGACTTGTTATCTGTCATCTTTATCCGGATTTGATGAACATATACGGCGACAGGGGAAATGTAATAGCGCTTGCGAAGCGCTGCGCCTGGAGAGGGATTGACGTTGCGATCAAAAACCTCGGTTTGGGAGACAGAATAAGCCCAGGGGCTTATGACATATTTTTCATGGGGGGCGGCCAGGACAGGGAACAGATAATGGTGAGTCATGACCTTTGCGAAACGAAAGGGGAATCTATAAAGCGCGAAATCGAAGAAGGCGCATGCGCGCTTGTCATTTGCGGCGGATATCAGTTGTTCGGTAAGTTTTACAGGCCCGCCGAGGGAAAAGAAATTCCCGGCATCGGGGTTTTTGATGGATACACTATCGCAGGTAAAAAAAGGTTTATCGGCAATGTGGTAATTGAAAGCTGCCTGGAAGGGCGTCGCACAACGATCGTGGGATTCGAAAACCATTCGGGAAGAACCTATCTCGGGAAAAAAGAGCGTCCTCTTGGAAAAACCATTCTGGGTTATGGAAACAATGGTGAGGACAAAACTGAGGGAGCCATTTACCTAGGGGCAGTGGGAACCTATTTGCACGGCTCACTTCTACCAAAAAATCCCGCGCTTGCGGATTTTCTCATACGCAAAGCGCTCAAGCGAAAATACCCCGGACAACAAATCGCAGAGCTTGATGACGAAATCGAGTATCTAGCCCACGAACACGCAATCAAACGAGCAAAAAGAACGCATTGAGAATTTCGGGCGTGACGAATTTTCACTTCCGGCGAAGCCTGAAGAATTGTAACCCGAAATCCTTCCTTGTAATGTAATAAAGTCATTTCTGGTCTAAAACAAAGCGGACTCACCCACTAACTCTATGCTATAATTTCGGTAAATGGGCGTTTAGCTCAGCGGGAGAGCGCTGCCTTCACACGGCAGAGGTCACTGGTTCAAATCCAGTAACGCCCACC
>JACVIW010000008.1 GCA_015711695.1 Candidatus Geohydrothermomicrobium daggyaiense | reverse complement strand
TTTCCTCGATAGAAGGCTTAAGCCATCTCCCCTTTTTGAAACTCTCTATGTCTTCAGGAGTTGTCTCCTCATAAATCTGTCCAGGGGGTGAAAAATCAGGTGAAACCGGGTCTTCGGCGTCAACAAGAAAAATGAGTTTGTCTCCTTTAGGACGCATGAGATAAACAAACTTTATTGACGGATCGCTTTGTTTGATCCTTGCCAGCTTCGTTCTGAGTTTCTCATAATGGGGGGAATTCAAATCTTCTTCATTACCTTTGAGTTCAATAACATCAGTGTATTCAATTGCAGCAGCAGCCGTAGCCACCTGCGCTATTCTAAGATCGTAGTATGCGTCTTTCTCGAGATTCGCCACCTTCTCTGTAACGGAAAGCCCGAGTATAACGATCAAGCCGATAAGAAGAAGAGACGCCAGAGCCCGGAAGATCGCAACTTTCACAGGAGTTGCGCTTCTTTTTTTTACATCGTAATTGCAACGAATTATCTCATCTTGAAATTTTTCCAAGTTAACAATCTCCTTTTTACGGTACAGAACATCAATTACCCCTCAAGCCCTCATAAAAAATAAGTAAGAACCGTTTTCAAAACGCCAGATCTTATAGCCGGCTCAGTCATTTTTTCGGCTATCTCTACAACAAAATTAAGATCCCGCTACAAATAACACGCGCCTAAAAACTGTTTTTTTCATAAAATACACTTAACTTTACGAAATCTCACGAAGATTCGGCGAAACGACCACAAGTGCAGTCGGAGCTTCTCCAAACCAGTGTCACCCTGGCGCAAAATCCTATAAATAACGGCAAATCAAGTTCGAACACATTTAATGGGAACGTGCACGAAGATAAGGAGAGCATTTAATACAACGAATCACCTGATCGAAAACAGCACCATACTTGCGGCCTACTTCAGGCATTTCCACACAGACCGCCGCGATGAGAGGAAAACTTAGAGGTGCTGTCTATACAGACACCTCATCAAAGGCGTTACCACACTTATAAACCGGGAAGAAATTTCCGCTGCGTTTACTTTGAACTCAAAGAACTCCATTCACGTGTCGTCAGGATGCTTTATGGAGTGAAAACAGATAAAGTTTTCGGGTCCTGCTTCGGGCACCAGTTGATCGCCTTCTGGTGTAGCGTAAAAGTTGAAAAGCGAAACGAACGATCGCTCGGGTACAAACAAATCCAGATAGGAGATGAACACCCGGCTCTTGCCGGGATTTAAAAATTTTATCCGATATACATGAACAAGGATGAAGTGAGATCCCTACCGGGGAATGCATCCTTAATCGAAATAAGCGAGAAACGCAAATATCAAATCTCTGGATATGACGGTCGCATTCTAACAATTCAAGCCCACCCTGAGATTACTTCCGCTTACGGGAGATTTCTGGTTCTTCTCTCGATGGTCTATCTAGCCAGTTTTTCTCCCAGAACCGTCGTTGAATGCATCAAGACCAAACCACCTCAAGCCTCAAGGTATTCGGGAGAGTTCATGTGCTCCTTGATCCACTGGTTGTTATCGTAGAAGTATTTTGACTGCAAAATCAGTATGCATTCTCGATCTGCAGAAAATCAGAAGATGCTTTGAAAGGCGCTTTACTATATTAGTATCGAAAGTAAAACCGGTCAGGAAGCTTATTTACTGATGGCATCACCAATTCCTTAACCATCAGCACTTCTTCGCTTCCTCGCAGAAAATCCACATTATTGCCGTTGCTGCAAAAGCCATGAAAGATCCGAAATAGAACGCGATCGAAGGACCGAGGGTTTCCCAGAGCGCGCCGAAAATGATACTTGCGAGAAGCCTTGAAACCCCGTCAGCGGTTTGATAAATACCGAAAGCTGTTCCTCTCAAGTTTTCAGGTGCCATGTCCGCCACATACGCGGATAGAACGCCGTGAGTAAGACCATAGAAAACTCCATAAGCGGCCATCAATATCCACATATAATGCATACTATTCGATATACCAAAACCCAGATAAAGAACAGAATACAAAAGGAATCCCGCTATCAAGGTTTTTTTTCGACCGATACGGTCGGAAATCACGCCGGCAGGCATCGAGACGAGACTGTAAACTACGTTGAAAACGAGCCACAGTAAAGGAACGAGGTAAGCTTTCAGTCCGAGTTTTTGCGCTCTCAGCAAAAGAAAAGTGTCACTTGAGTTCCCGAGCATGAAAATGATAATAACCACAAGCAAATAACGATAATTCCTTCCGAGAGCAGAGATTTTGAACTTTACCCGAACGGAAGAAGCGCTTGAATAGCGCTCCCTAACCGCCACCACTATCAGCAGAACCGCTACAGCGGCGGGGATGAATGAGAAAAGGAAAATCCACCTATAAACGCTTTTTGGGCCGAATCCGCGCAAGAGCCACATCAAGAAAAACGCCAATGCGGGACCCACCACTGCGCCGAGCGTGTCCATCGCCCTGTGAAACCCATAAGCTTTTCCTCTTATACTCTCATGCACCGATTCAGCTATAAGGGCATCACGAGGAGCGGTGCGGATTCCTTTTCCAACTCTTTCCACAAACCTCACAAAAAGAACGTGCCACACTGCCGTCGCGGCTGCAAAGAAAGGCTTTGTAACCGCCGAAAGACCATAGCCGAGTAAAATCAAAGCCTTCCTCTTTTTTATTCTGTCGGAAAAATATCCAGAAAATCCCTTGAGGATGCTTGCGGTTCCCTCTGCTATTCCTTCAATAACTCCAAGAAATACGGCACCAGCACCAATGACGCTTGTAAGGAAAATCGGGATGAGTGGATAGACCATTTCGGTTGATGTGTCTGTGAAGAAACTCACCAAGCCCAGGACCGATACTGTTCTGCCAAGCTTTTTTTTTCGCGCTCTTTCCATAACGCTTTTTTCGTTATCCTCCATCTTATCTTCTACCAAGCTTTGCTTTCCATTAATTACCTGACTTTATGCTCAACTTTGATACCGCTAAATCTTAAAACAAAAGAGGTCGTGTTAAACAGTGCAACATTGCCGAATTTTTCCGATTTTAACGGAAGCTTTCACATAATTTATATGTGTGGAAGGATTGGTAATAAAACCACATACTTAAAAACCATGGCTTTTCAAACTCAATCGCGCTAGCTTAGTTAGCTTCTAAACCTTACAAAGAAATCAAGCGCCACAATGAATTTTAAGTCCTTCACAGTTGGCAGCATCTGGTAAATTCTGTGAGGCGCTCATCGATAAAATTCGCGGGTCATTATGAGTTGAAGATGAGTTAAAGAAAGTAATCCATTGAGAATATATAAAAGTCATCCAAAAATAGAGCGGCGTTCCAAATACAAGTCAATAAGACTTTTTGATTTAGAATTTAATTCAGTTCAGGTCATTTCAGGTGACTTGCTTTGCTGATTTGCCTTAATAAGCACTAGTGGTTAGAATGAGAGCGCAACGATTACCCTGTAGTATATACCGAAAGGAGGCATGTGAGTTCAATTCCGGGCAGCTGGTGTCCGTTTAGAACTCCGCAGTTTCCAGGAGCCAGGGTTCCGTGCGATGACACTTGCGCGCTTTTCATCTCGACATCAAAGCTGCCAAAAACGCACAGTTGCGCTATCACCGTTATAGGAGTCTATGCTCTTCAAAGAGTAGTCGTGCCTGAAAAAGCCAGAGCAAGCGAAACAAGAACCGACGCGGTTTCGGAAAAATCGGAGGATTGAAAAACACGTTTAATTCGTTTCTTTAAAGTCCTTTTGCCCGGGAAACAGAAAAAATAAAGCTTGGATTGTACGGTCTTGAAAAATAAAACAGAACAGGCCTTCATGGATCAAAAAGAATCATATAATGCTTTTAGGCAAGCGTCAGCCAGGTAGGCAAAACACTGAGGCGGTGCAAAAAATGGCAGTCACAAGTGCTCATGGGTCAAGAAAAACAGGGAGAAAACCAAAAACTGAGTTTCGCGACCCACACGAGCCCGCGAGAAATTTCTATAAGGCAAGGCTCACAAAAGGACTTCTTTCACTTGAAGCAGGCGAAGGTCCTATTGTGGAGATAGTTAACTTCCGAACAAAGAAAGTGCTGCGCCGGGAACTCTTCGACAGCCAGGATGAAGCAAGGTCCTCGCTTGAGAGGATTCGCGAAGATATATCGGTAATGACGAGCGAGGAGTTTCAAAAGAAATACTTCGGATGCACAGAGGTATAGCCAGGTAGCGCTAATCCATTCTCTCATACGCGAAGGATCATATCCTCTCTATATCGGATAGCACCATTCTGTAGACGTTAAGCGCGCTGTCACCAGCCATCTCGGTTCCGATTCCACGACCCCCGGCATCCGCGCCGACAACGTAAAGTCCACCGATAGGTAGCCTCGGGCTCGGTCTGTTTTTTCCAACCTGCCTGTAGTCCTGAGCCAGACCTATGACTTCGCCGAGTTTTCTCCCTGAGATCTTCGCGATATATGCAACATCAGTTTTGAGTTTCCACAACACGTGTTCCTCAATACCTGGATGGAGCATGCTCATTGTCGCCTCTATTTTGTTGAGGACTTCCTCACATATTTCACTTCTCTCAGGAAAAGGCAGAGTTACCGCCCCAGCCAGAACGAGCTGGCATCCTTCTGGCGCGAGATTTTCATCCATGTTCGATGGCACGGGATAGAATACACCAACGTACTTATCAAGCATGTGGCTGTCGTTTACGTCCGGCATCCACAAAGTGAGTGGATAAGGAATGACCTTGCTGTTCAAAGCGTATTTGACACTCACCGCTCCGTATGATGATTTCAGGGAAAGCACCCACTGGGCGTATTTCTCATCGAGGTATTCCGCGACCATTTCAACAGTCGGCTGTAATCCCGAATTAGAGATCACAATATCGGCGGGTACAGTTTCGCCTTCATCCCCGAGTGTCACACCCGTGACTCTCCCATCCTGAACTTTTATGCCAGTTACGGGGGTGTTGAATTTCAGACACCCTCCCATCTTTTGAAAAGCATCAAGATAGGACTTCGCTACAGCACCCATACCACCAACAGGGTAGGAAAGGGAACCGTTTTTTGCCGCCTCGGAAAAACAATAAACAAACTCTCCCGCTGAACCCTGATAATAGGTGAGCACAAGCAACAGAGCGCAGGTGGCATTCATCATCTGATGAAACCTGCTATCGTCGGTGAACCTGTCAATGAGATCCTTGAGTGGCATCTCGTCAAGACGGGCTATCTCTTCATGGGTCCTCGGCGCGGCAAGCTCTTTGAAACACAAGAAACACTCGTCCTTTTTTCTGCTTTCAACTCCGATGCCTTCTAAAATTTCCAATATCGCGTCATCCGATGAATATTGAAGCGGAAGGAGCGCCTCGCCGTCACCGATTATTATTCGATTACCGGAAGAAATCACGTTGAATTTAAGACTGCCTCCAACGATTCTATTTATCTCGCCAAGTGGGCCCTTTTCGCCGTTTCCCACCGCGTGAACACCCGTGTCGTAAACGAACCCATCTTTTTCGAAACTCGCAGCTTTGCCTCCAGGAAAAGGATTCCGTTCGAATAAAGTCACGTCCAGTCCCTCTTTAGCAAGAAGAGCGGCGCAACCAGCGCCACCAATCCCGCTCCCGATAACTACTACTTTCTTATCATGTATCCCCATTTCGACTCCCCCCTTTCAAAAGCTGGCAGATATTTATTTAAAGATTTAACTATCAGGCCTTCCCAACATGAGACGGTGGTCGTAAGTTAGCTTTCAAAAGGTAGAGGGCATTTATAAATTTATCTATATCGATTGCACAACCATCATAAAGATATTATTTTTTGCCAGATATTCCTATTGCCGTAAGTGTTTAGTAGTTTCAACGAACTCACTTACGCAATCCCTCAATACAAAATTCGCATAAAAATAAGCTCACAAGCTCAAGCGTTATCATAGTTTATGATATTTTAGAGAAGTTCAGTATATTCGTGGCATGAAAGCAAGAAGAATTCTTAATAAACTACTCTCGTTAGAAACAGCAAGTGCGATCCTGGTGATTGCGGGCGCGGTTCTGATCGTTTTATCCGCGGCATGGCGGTTTGCGGTTGCACCCGCACTGAAAATCGTATCATCAGATTTTGATAACTTCTATTCATACGAAGGAGAAGTCAATCTCCTCGCAGCCGACCGAGTCATTCGCAAAATTCCGGTAATCGTTGAGCAAAGACAGTTCAACAGGCTTGAACTTACCACATCAAAAATTTCTGCAGTCGAGGAACATACACGACTCCTCCATAGAAACACAAAGGAAAAAATCGCCGAAAGGAAATGTATCTTTAAAATAAACAGAAGGACCAGTGAACTTCTACCCGGAGATGCGTATAAGATGCATTCCCGCAGAAGTGCTTATTATATCGTCTTTCCCTTCAGCACGCCTGAAACCAAACTGTATTTCGACGTCGGGCTATCCATTGTTCCGCTTGAGGCAAGATACGACGGAAAACGCAAAACAAGAGGAGTCGAACTTCTTGAGTTTGTGCTCAAGAATGATGAGTCTTATGAAGTTAAGGAAGAACATGAAATGTTCATAAGGCAGATTATCTCACTCCTGCCCGGTGAACATGTACTCAAGAACGCACCGCTATTCTGGAATGAAAATAAGAACCAGGAAAATTTTTCCTCCCGGCTTCTGGTGAACTACAAGGCAAGGGTTTTAGTAGAACCTTTAACGGGAACTGTGACCGGGGTGCGGGATGTGAGGGAAACTTACTCATTTGTCCATCACTCTTCACTGGTATCAAGTCATATGCAAATGCCTGTCGCGTTCGCTGAGATTCGCTATTCTATGCGGGAAAGCAGTTTCAAAGACGCTCTGAATCTGGCAAAGGACGAGCGCGAAAAAATCAATTTGCAGTTCAAATACATTCCAATCGGATTCCTCTTGATAGGAATCGCATCGATTTTCACGGGAGCTGTTACCGGCATAAAAGAAAAATCTTAAAAGCAAAACGCCTAAACTCTATCAGTATATATATCAAAAGGCTTTTCGCCAGTCAGGAATCTGTCGAGATCCTCTCCAGAATATAGCTTGATAATTATTTTTCGGACTTTGCCGGCGATTGCTTCGACGTCTTTTCTTGAGACAGATTCTTCCAGAAAAGCCCCGAGTTCTATGGGCTTCCCCACGCGTAATAAGACTTTCGAGCGCGGCAGCACTTTCGCAAAAACATTGCTTCGACCCTTTGAAATAGTTTCGGTGATGCCTGGCGGTAGAAAAGCCGGAAACTTTCCGGCGGTGATTATGGCGACCGGGACAATCGGAACGCGCGCCTCTATTGCCGCCGCGGCAAAATCCGTTCGGAAATAGGTAACCTCCTCCGAGGCATCCGGTCTCATAAGTGATTCCATACCCTCCGGAAAAACACAAACCGCCTCCCCCCTTTTAAGAAGACTCACGACCTCCTGAGAAAATTTGCCGCCTCTTGCCTGGCTTGTTAAGGGATTCATGATTTCAGCCATTCTGTAAATTGTCTTGAATACCGGTGCAATCGCCCCGCGCGAACCCGAAAAGAAAAATATGAATCTGTTTATCTCATTCATTATTATCATCTGGTCCCACACCGAGCGTTGGTTGCTTACCATCATAACGCCACCCTCACAGGGAACATTATCCTCTCCTTCCGAGCTCACGCCCAGCGCGGCAGCAACCCACGGAGCAACAAATGTTCTAATCCACTCATACGCAAGCATCCGGCGAATATCCAACTTAATCCCCCTCATAAATACCCAAAATGATGTTCTTGACTTAATACAAAAAATCAGACCACGACATTAAAATGATTCTGCGCAAAGGGCGCAAATAAACGCTACGTAAAATTTTAAACGTTAAAAGAGAGATTTGTTTCGGCATCCCCCTCTTTTTCTTTATCCAAACAATATCCGATTCATGAAAAAACCCAGGAGTCAAGCGCCTGAAAATCTAAAGCTTGCTTAATAATAATCCCTAAACCCGGCAATGGTCTGTAAGCCGCTTTCGATAAAATCAGATAGAATTCACTCACCGCTTATGATATTAATCGGTGGAAGAATGCACTCATAAAAGACCAGCAAAATTTGAGTAACAGGCGAAAGCGAAAATGGTTGCCAGGGCTTTTGGAACGGCATTTGGACTTACGTTCATCGCTGAAATGGGCGACAAGACACAGATCGCGATATTGACCCTTGCGGCGAGGCACGGGTATATTCCCGTGTTTCTCGGAGCCGCTTTGGCGTTTGTTTTCCTGAACGCTATATCTGTCGGTATTGGCTCGGCCTTTGCCCAATTCTTACCTAAAATCGCGATAAGGATTATCGCGGCTTCAATCTTCATCATCTTCGGGGTACGCTCTTTCCGCGAGAAAGAAAATGAGGAAAAAATATCGAAATCCAGAAACGCATTTTTCGGAACTTTCGCCGTTGTTTCCCTCATGGAACTTGGCGATAAGACACAGCTTGCGCTGGTCGCGCTTACGTCCAAAATGGGACAGCCAGTTTTCATCTTCCTCGGTGGAACACTAGCTCTGTGGTTAACGTCTTTTATGGGAGCTATCGCGGGAAAAGCGCTATCTAAGTTACTCCCTTTTAAGACAATAAAAATTGCATCAGGAATCGTTTTTCTCTGCTTCGGCATTCTAATCGCGGCTGGATTGATTTGATGAAAAAAGCAGGCATATCCTAAGAGGGGTTGTTGTCACTGTTTTATGAGATCAGGAGGCAAAAGCACCAATCAGCGCTTTGTCTGAAACGGAGAACTCTTCCTTTTGACATACCTCGCGATATTTCGCATGGGGCAGGCTATAAAATGCTAATGCTAATCGCCGGCACGCTCTATTTGGAAAAAGACATAACTTTTGATTAAGATTAATTAGACGCCTGCAAAGGACCACTCTCAACCCAGTCATTGGGACAGGAGAATTTAAAGTTTATCGGGGAGAAATAGTCTAATAAACAAAAGGGGGCAGCGAAGGGGGGACTCAGGTGAAATTCAAAAAGCATTACACAACAAAAGACCTGGAACAAGTGTTTGATGAGAAATTCCGTCTGCCGGAAGGATTCATGTTTGGTGTCGCTAACGCCGGTTTCCAGGTGGAAGGCGGTTTCAACGGAAAAGGGGAACCCCTCAACAATTGGGCACTGCTTGAACGCGCCGGAAAGGTTGAGCCCTCAGGAGAAGCGGTTCGCTTCTGGACCGAATATGAGAAACATATTGAACTGGCGAAAAGCATCGGACTGGATGGGTTCAGAATGAGTATTGAATGGGCGCGCGTCCAGCCGTCTTTCACAGTCAAGGGAAGAGAAAAGCCACCTTTCGACGAAAAAGCCGTCAAAAGGTACGCAGAAATAGTAGCGTCAATCATGAAAGAGGGAATGGAACCGGTAATTACCCTTCTCCATTTTACCCATCCCCTGTGGCTCGGGATTGATTTCTGGGCAGACCAGTACAAAATCCCATATTACGAGACTTATGTAAGAGAAATAACCCACAGGTTAAACACCCTGCTTTTGGAAAAGCACGGAATGAGACCTGTAAGATTCTGGCTTACAATGAATGAGCCCAATGGGCTCGCGTTCATTACATATCTACTAAGGCAGTTTCCTCATGAGAAATCCGGACTCAGAAGGGCTATCTCCGCCTGGGATAACATGATTGTCGCGCATTGCAGGGCTTACGACGCCGTCCATGAAGTTTATGAGAAAAACGGCTGGGAAGAACCCATGGTGAGTTATAACACAATACATCTTTCTCTTTATTATGCCGACAAGGTGATGACAGACCTTCTGAACGCGCGCGCCAATGGGATTTCAAGAAAAGAAATCGGTTCTTATCTTAAGCGGGGCAAAGCTTTATGGAATGAAGAAATAGCGAAATCGCCCGAGATCGTAAGACCAAACCCTGTGTTTGCGAACATAGAAAAGTTAATTGACCTGGCCACGGCGAAAGCTATCGGTCCGGATACGTTTCCAAAAGGAATTCAGGCTCTTTATTCTTCCCCGAACGTGAGGAAACTCGACTATCTGGGCGTTGACTTCTACGACCCGTTTTTGAGAAACATGATAGCGCTTCCATCATCCAGGGACATTTCAGAGAGAAAATTCAATTTCAATTCAGAACTGTGGGAACAGGTGCTTAATCCCCGCGCTTTCTATCACTTCCTCAAAGCTGAGACCTTCAATTGCGAAACACTCCCCATATATATACTCGAAAGCGGAATGTGCTACAGAGTGCGTGATAACAGTTTCGAGACGAGGTATGACGGCGCAACCATGGATAACTTTCTGCAGTGCTACATTTTCGAAGTCATGAGGGCAATAAAAGATGGCCTTCCGATAAAATCGTACTTCTACTGGACAATGGTTGATAACTACGAGTGGGGTTCATACGAGCCGAGATTTGGGCTGTTTTACGCTGATAGATCCAGGACTCCAGTGGAAATCAGCGATAAGGATGCGAGCGGTACAGATGCGGCTGGCGCATACAGGGATATAATCGCTGCGCTCAGAAGCGGCAACAGGGAACGAATAATTGAAGTTTTTCTAAAAGAAAAGTGGTAATGTCTTGAAAAAGTATAGAGCGCCGTGGTGGTTTTACATGGAAAGCGACCTTAAGGATTCGGGATGATTTCCGGTGGTAAAACTGCGGGTGACCTCATACATAACAAAAATATTGCCAATTTTAAATCATATTAATCGGCCGCTGTGAGGCAATCATGGCAGATCAAGGCACCCGGAAAACAATTCTATATGTTGAACCTAACCAGGAAACACGGAACCGCTTTTTAAAACTCCTTAGAGATATGGAGGATGTCAATTTCGAAGTCGCTCATTCTTTATCGGATAGCACCGCATGGCTTGCGAAACAATCGTTTAACATTGTGATCGCCGGGTGCGGACTTTCATCGGCTGAAAGGGCGAAATTGCTCGAGAAAGTAACGCTAAGCTCTCCTGAAAGCGCTTTTCTGCTAATAGTGAAACCGGGTGAAGAAAAAGAAGCCATATCTTCCATGATGCGAGGCGCGTCAGGATGCATTATAGATGACAAAGATTTTCAACCCTCTTTTAAGTTCGCCATCCAGAAAGCCACGGAGTCCATCTTGCTTAAGAAAGCACAAGCCATTCTTGAATCAGAAAAAGCTCAACTACTCTCGATATTGGACAGTCTCGAAGACCCGGCATACGTAACCGATCCGGATACATACGAGGTACTCTTCGCAAACAAGGCTGTAACCAGCGACTTCGGCGATGTCCTGGGGAAAAAATGCTACGAGGTTTTTCAAGGGCTAGACTCCCCCTGTCCTTTTTGCACGAACAAATACATTTTTGGTGAAAATCTCGGGAAGACACATATTTGGGAATTTCAAAACCTCAACACGCTTAAATGGTACCGCTGTATCGATAAAGCAATTCGCTGGCCTGATGGAAGAATGGTGAGAAGCGAAATCGCAATCGACATAACCGACATAAGGGAGACGCAAGATAAGTTAAGCTTCCAGGCAAAACTTCTTGACGAGTGTGATGAAGCAATTATAGCGACCGACCTTGAAGGTCGCGTGACTTACTGGAACCGCTACGCTGATCTTCTTTTCAGCATGTCCACCGAGGACGTTATCGGCTTAGACATCTTTTCTCTTCCGCTTGCCAGAAACATGCAAGAAAAGAAAGAAGAAATTCTCGAGATAATTGGTCAGGGAGAAAGCTGGTCTGGAGAAATCATGGTCCAGAAAAACGACACTTCTCTTGTATTCACTCACGTTCGGATATCCCCGATATACGGGGAAAGCTCCGGGACCGTCGGGGCTGTTTGGGTTGTGCAGGATATAAAAGAGCGTAAGAAAACCGAGCAAGCGCTAATAAACATAATTAAGGAGACAAACGCAAGGCGCGAGGAAATTACAGCGCTTCTCGAAAGCTCAAGGTTAATTCTTGAGCACAAAGACTTCGAAGAGGTTGCCCGGAAGATATTCGAGATCTGCAGACGCCTCATAAACGCATCAAGCGGATTCATATCCCTTGTCGAAGATAATAAATCCATCATTATTTTTTCGCGCACGGGCGGCCGCAAAGCGGCTGATGAGGCTGCCTTCATGAAATTTGCTAATGCTCTTCTAGAAAAACTCCATTCGTCCGGCGAAACGATTCTCATCAATAACATAAGTTCCAGCGAGTTCGCCGCCAATGAACGACTGTCAGTTCCGGTAAGTAACATTATTCTTGGAGCACTCAGGGAGAACGGCAAAGTCGCAGGCTCGATATGCTTTGCTGAGAAAACGGGCGAGTTCTCTAAACGCGATGTCAGGCTCGTTGAGGGTTTCTGTGAAATTCTTTCGCTTGCCTTACGATCAAGCCGAGCCCTGCAACAACTATCTAGAAGTGAAGCCAGACAAAGACAGCTCATTGAAAAAGTGCCCGATATAATTTATCAGATCTCATCAAGCGGGATAATCACTGAGCTCAGCCCCGCTTTCGAAAATCTAACAGGATGGCGGATAAGCGACTGGAAGGGCAAACGCTGGGAAGAAATCGTTCATCCCGAAGACCTAAGCGAGGCTACCCTGGCTTTTCGTTCCGCCATCTCCGGCAAGGAGTATCCAAGATTTGAGGCGAGAATAGTCAAACCTTCCGGTGAATACCTGACATGCGAATTTACCGTTACGCCCATATATGAGGAAGAAAGAATTGTAGGAATTCTGGGTGTGGCAAGAGATGTCACGGAAAGAGTTTTGTGGGAACAAGAGATAATCAGAACCCGCGAACTCTATAAAACCTTTCTCGAGCTTTCGCCTGATGCCGTGTTCATAACTGATGGTGAGGGCAAGATCATTGACGCCTCGCGGAAGGCGGCGGAAATACTTAAAAGCGAGACACCGGAAGATTTGAGGAAAATGAGCGTTTTCGATATTGTTGCCCTCAGTGAACGTGGACTTCTGGAAAAAGCGCTTTCTGATACCGAAAGCGAACCCCATTCTGGAGCGCTGGAGCTGGCATTCGTCAAGCTCGATGGGTCCATTTTCCACGTTGAATTAAGGGCCTCCTCCCTGAAAAATGAGGATGGCACCACTAGAGGTTACATTATCAACGTAAGAGACATAAGCGAACGAAAGGCTCAGCAAGAAGAGATCCAGAGAATAAATATTGAACTCGAGGGTTACGCGCATGCGGTGTCTCATGATATGAGGGCTCCGCTTGCGAACGTGGTCGCGGGATGCGAAGCTTTAGAAATTACGCTCATGAAATATGGAAAAGTGATAGAGGACGAGGACGTCAAAGGTCTGTTAGAAATGATCAAAGGGAACGCTGAAAAATGCGACCTGCTAATAGGAGACATCCTCATGCTAGCAGAATCGGGTCAGCGCCCCGAAAATATAACTGACGTAGATATCGATGAGGTAGTCGGTGAGATTATAAGCGAAGCGGAGAGGGAAATCGAAGAAAGAGGAATAAGCGTAAAAATCGACGCTCCTCTCGGAACAGTGAGAGCGAACCGGACGCACATCTATCAATTATTTGGAAATCTTATAAGAAATGCCTTTACCCACGACCGGAATCCAAACCTGATGATTACAATATCCAGAATGCCGTCAGAATTTAAAGGAGGGCACCGTTTTTTGGTGAGAGACAACGGAGTAGGAATCCCGGAAGATATTTTGGAACAGATCTTTAAACCCTACTTTACGACTCACAACAACAAGACAGGACTGGGGCTTGCCATAGTAAGTAAAATAGTAAAAGCTTACGGAGGCAAAATAAAAGCATATAATGACGGTGGCGCTTGTTTCGACCTGACTCTATATGACGCTGATTGAAATGGAAGAAAAAAGATTGCTTGAATGCGCTGAGGGATTGACGCGGAGGGGCTTTAAAGTTCTGATGTTGCCCACCCTTTCCGAGGCAAACCGCTCACTAACCGCAAGGATAGGGAGAAACAAGAATATTTATTATTCTGGTTCGACTCTTGAGGAACTCGGAATCCTCGAAACCCTCAAAGCGCTTGGAAACCTCGTGAAAAACTCATCCACCCTCACCGGCTCGTGGGGCGTTAAGGTCAGAAGGCCAAGAAAACTGACCTCAGCAGACGTTTTCCTGAGCAGCGCGAGCGCGATTACGCTTGACGGGATAATAATTAACCCATCATGTGACGGAGTCCCTCTTTTTAGCAAAGGACTGATTCCAGGCGAAATAATCATAGTTGTAGGCTACAACAAAATTGTGGATGATCTCTCCGAAGGATTGAGAAGAGCAAGAGACGTAAGTTTCCCAGCGACTGCGAAGAATCTTGGGCTCGATATCCCGTGCGTGAAGAAGGGACGTTGCGTGGAGTGCGATAATCCCCACCCGATCTGCTCGGTCAGCACGGTGATAACGCGCAAACCTCTCAAGCCCGACATCCTTGTCGCACTGATAGCCGAGAAACTCGGGCACTGAACAACGAGTCAGCCTACACGGGCCCGGAATGCTTTTTGAATTCCCCTGTGGTAGGATTATAAGCCGTCATCAAAACAAGAATAGGAGGGTTACCATAGAGGTATGAGTTCCGTCATAAAAAAGAGGCGCAAGAAAATGCGCAAGAAGAAGCACAAGAAGCAACTGAAGAAGAACCGTCATAAAAAGAAGAAATAAAGGTTATTTGGGCTTTATATATACGCTTTAAAAGATCCGTCCCTCTGTCGGGAAGCTTTCTTTCCATTAATCTCTATTTCAAACCTTGTTTCTTCAGGCTCAGAGAGCCTTACAGTAAGTTCAATCCCTTGCTCAATCTGTTTGCTTAAACTGAGATTTAAGAGATTGCCCTTTGTTGAAAAACCATCCACAGCGCAACCGTTTATGCCGAATGCTCTTCCTCTGCTCACATCAACATAGACATCACCATAGTTCTTTAATGCGTATGCCGCCGCAAAGCATGCGCTGCCCGCACCCCAGTCTGATTGAAGGATTCCCGTTGTTCTGTAGTCGAAACCGAAATGCCCATAGTTCTCAGCAACACTTCCTATCTCGTGAGAAGGTATCAACCTTAAATTGCCCGGTGCGACTTTTTTATTTTCATCAATATACATTAGCGTGAAAGAAGCACGGAGAGCAGAGATACCGCGCTCCATATACTCTGGATTTCCGGTTAGACGGTAATAATCCATCAGGAGCGTTGAGAAAAGAGCCTGCCTTGCATCGTTCCATTCCGCATCTGTGTTCATCACACCAAAGCCACCAAAACCGTTGATATTCAGGAAAGGTGGATCCCATACCTGTTGATAAAGGCACAACTCATCAAGAATTTTCAACCCCGCCCTTAGGTACTCCTCCTCTTCCGTCAACAAGAACAGGAGTCGCAGTGCTTCCGCGGTCCAGTACATGCTCATCGTGTTCTGGGGAGGAGTGTTGGTCTTGTAATCATAGAAATCGATTCTCTTATGTGAACAGGAGAAAAAAGTTTCGTAGTCAAACCACTTTTTCGAAGGAACTACCTCCGAGAGAATGAAATCGCATCCTTTCTTAGCGGAATTTAAGTATTTTTCCTCCGGCTCCACGTTATAAAGTGCGGCCAGAAACATTGCGGGACATGCTGTGGAAGCACTCTCCTTGAGAATCTGCGAGATGCGGGGTTTCCCAGGAGCAGGGCTAACCCACGCGGGGATCGCTCCGTTTGGAAGTTGAACCCTCACTATGAAATCAGCAAGCTCGCGTGCGCGCTTGAGAAGTCTCGGATCCCCCTCCAGGTCTTTATACCAGAGTACCATATAATAAGCGGTGGTCGCGCAGTCCGGAATATGGTATTCATCAATATGCTTAAAAGCCATTGTTCCTTTCGACCAGAAAATTCCATCATCCGTGGCAAAGCAAACCGCGGGAAACAATCCTTCCTCCTTGGGAGCGAGTATCGAGAGATTCTTGACCGCTAAAGCGTTCTCCATCAACTCCTGGTCATCCCATTTTTTCGCGAACCAGTAAGCTCCATATGCGCTTCTTAAATTGCAATACCATGACTGGAAGAATATCTGCGGGGGAACCCTGGTCCCCCTGGAATAGGTTATTCTTTCAAGGATGCGAACGCCCCATGGCCTGGAAGAGAGAAGCTCCAGTCCATGCCTCTGAACGAATATAACCTTATCCTCGTTCTTGAGGTAGTTTTCAGTCTGTTTTCTGTTCATCAGCTGAACCCCGGGTTTCGCGGCGAAGTGAATGCCCACCGTGCCACCGCACCTTTGTCCGTCTATCTCGAAGATGCGAAAAATGTCATGACTCTTGAAAATTCTTTTCAGTCCGGCTGACGCGTACCTGTCAAGACTTACAACCTGAGGAGAGCAAGAGGAGAAATATTTCTTTCCGAATTTTCTCCACATAAACGAAAGCGCTCTTCTAACAGATTTGCCCGATTTCCCCAGCAGGATATAGTAGCCAATTTTGAGCGAATCGCCCACACCAATTCTTATTTCTTTTGAGAATCTACTTTTGAAATATACGTGTCCTTTCGGAATCGTATTGCCGATACCAAAGCAAACGGTTGGAGAACAGTTCTCTCCACCCGCAGCGAGGTAATCCAGATAATAGCGAGCTACCCCCTTAGAATACTCATTGGAGAGAATATCGAGGTCGGGGATGAGAGCAAAATATAAAAGATCCGTTTCCGCGATCACGACAGGCGACCGGAAAACATGATCACCTATTAGCATGTTCTCCGCAGGTCGAAGATTTGGAACGAAAGAATAACTGAGTTTAACACCTTCCGCGCCTACAGTAGCGGCAACGAAATCGTACCTGTCAAAAATTCTGTTCACTCCGATGTCAGTTTCAGCTTTAATTTCGTGAATAACTTTAAAGATTCCCTTTTCATTCTCACAAGACAACACGCTTTTTACTTTCAAACCTTCCCGACTGTCACGGAGCGTAAGGTAGCGGCCATCGCTTCCCCCTTCTTCGATCTCAACTCCTTGTAAGGGTTCAAACTCTCGGCCTTTAATGAATACCCTGGGAAATGAAGCCCCTGAATGCGTGTTTTTTAAATGTCGCGCGCCGAGACGTAAGATTTCCACCCAATCCCCTTTTGAATTCTTTATTTCAAAGAACAAAAACGGATGAATACCTATTTCCCCGAATACTGCGCGAACATCCTCTCCCTCAACCAGGTATTTTTTCTGGACTACGCCACCATCCATGAGAAAACACCTCCTAAGACGTTAGTCCTAGTCTCAGGCTTTCCATCTGGTCAGGCGTGCCTATGAGAATCAAAACATCACCTTCTTCAATGAGGATGTCAGGAGACGGATTTACGTTAAAAGCCGTCTCCCCCTTTTTCCGCACAGAAAGAATTGTTACCCCGGTTCGCTCCCTGAGCTTCGTTTCTCTTATTGTCATGCCAAGGTACGGGAAATCGTTCCGGACCAAAATTTCAGACAACTGGTACTCGGGAAGATTCCCGCCTGTGACGACATCGAGAAATTCGCAGGCTCCGGGTCTTGTAAGGAGATTCGCCATCCTCTTCCCCGCGATTTTGTAAGGGGATATGACCCTGTCGGCTCCAACCATTTCCAGTTTCTCCTCCGAGTCGGGCTGGTCCGCACGGGCAACTATAATGATTCCGGGGTTTAACACTTTCGCGGTAAGAACAGTATAAAGATTCTCACTATCCGAATTGAGCGCGCTCACCAGCCCCGCAGCTCTCTGGATCCCCGCTTCTTTAAGGACTTCGGCGTCTGTGGCGCTTCCGTATACAGCAAGATACCCGAGTTGCTGGCATTGATAAAAAACTTCGCGGTCCTTTTCGACAACCACAAAAGGTTTGTTTTGGTTCATGAGTTCATCAGCCACACTTTTTCCCACTCTTCCGAATCCACAAACAACAATATGATCGCGTAGTTTGGTCACATTCGCTTTCATTTTCCTCTGCCTCCAGAATTCCCCAAAATACTCACCAAGGATAAACTCAAAAACACCTGTAAGGAAGAAAAGCACTGTGCTCACGCCAGTAAAAATAATCGCGATCGTGAAATAAGTACCCCCGGTTCCGAGCTTTCTAACTTCCCTGAAACCAACTGTTGATATAGTAATAACAGTCATATAAAGGGCTTCATTGAAGGACATGTCTTCAATCAGCATGAATCCAAAAGTCCCGCAGATCAAAATGATAAGGAGAAAAAGTAAAGCAATTGCGGCATGTCTTGCCCCCAACGGCAAGCGCTTTATGATCCTCAAACTTCTAAACATTCTCCCCCTCCGCCAGAAAGCACTCCCATAACATCATCATCCGTTGGCATCGAGGGTTGAGCCCCAAAGATCGTTGCGGCGTAAGCACCAGCGGCGTTAGCATATATTACAGATTGTCTCATCGATTCGCCCCGGGCTACTGAAAGAGCGAGTGCCGCAGTAAAAGCGTCTCCAGCCGCAGTAGCATCAACCGCTTGAACAGGAAAAGCGGTGCACTGAACAGCTTTTTCACCTTCAACAAGAAGCGCGCCTTGCTCTCCCATTTTCACTACGACCGTCGGGACGCCTTTTTCACGTAAGAAAAATGCTGCCTCTCTGGCGGATTTGACATCATTGACCGGTAAACCTGTGAGCGACGCAAGTTCGTTAAGATTAGGAGAAACGATATCGAAATGCTCGAGAGCATCAATAATCATGCCCCGAGGAGGCCCAGCATCCAGGATGGTCAAAAGCCCTTTTCCCTTCGCTTTTAGTGAACCTTCCACAACGACTTCCAGGGGTATTTCAAGCTGAAAAAGCGCCACAGATGCCTTCTGAAAAACTTTATCGAGGACTTTTAAATCCCTGACCGTTAACGCCATATTGGCACCAGGATCCACAACAATGGTGTTTACGCCGGTATGTTCTTCCACGACTATAAGCGCTGTTCCAGTGGCACAGTCTTGCGTTCTCTTTATGTATGAGGTGGAAACACCGCATTTTTCAAGATTGGTAATCAGGAAATCCCCGAACATGTCGTTGCCAACACATCCAAGCATATATACCTCGGCACCAAGCCTTTTTGCCGCAAC
>JACVIW010000007.1 GCA_015711695.1 Candidatus Geohydrothermomicrobium daggyaiense | reverse complement strand
TAGAAATCGCTCAAACCGCTGATGGAGCGGTGGTCATGGTCCTGTGCTCCGATAAAGTGGTTTCTTCGCTTACCGACAAGCCTGTTTGGGTAAAAGGAATAGGATGGTCAACGGATTCCCCCACGCTTGAATCAAGGTCCTGGAGAGAAGCAGTTTCGACGAGACTCGCAGCTGATATGGCATACAAAATGGCTGGAATTTCGTGCCCGCCCAGGGAAATAGACATTGCGGAAGTATCGGATGAGTACGCGTTCAAAGAACTCCAACACCTTGAAGCGCTCCGCCTGTTCGAGCCGGGTCGCGCGGGAATAGCACTCGAGGATGGGCGCACTCTTAAAGACGGAGACATGCCGGTAAATGTATCAGGGGGTGACCTTGGGGTGGGCTTTCCTGTCGAAGCTTCAGGAGCCCTGAAAGTCGCGGAACTTTTCCTCCAGCTTCGGGGAGAGGCAGGTAAAAGACAGGTCAGGAAAGCTAGAATCGGACTAGCACAATCATGGAGAGGCATACCGAGCACCTCCGCGGCGGTGTGCGTGCTTTCTAACGAATAAGGAGGTAAGAGCATTGGGACAGAGAGTCGCGATCATAGGCGCTGGAATGACTAAATTCGTCAGACGCGCCCAGGAAACAGGTAAGGAGCTCGCCTGGCAGGCAGCAAAAGCAGCTCTTGATTCCTGCGGTCTTACCTTGAAAGACATAGACTGCGTAAGCCTCGGCACAGCCCCTGACGCATTCGACGGGGTGCATATGAAAGGCGAGTACCTCTCCGACGGTTCCGGGGGATGGCGAAAGCCCTATATCAGGCATTTTGTCGGAGGCGGCACAGGAGTATTCGCCCCTATTCACGGCTGGTTCCATGTAGCATCTGGTGTTTTTGACACATGTCTTGTTGTTTGCTCTGAAAAAATGTCTTCCTGCCATCCTCATCCACAGGGGGCATTTAAGACCATATTCGACCACACCACAGAACAGCCCCTGGATCCCACACTTATCTGGATATTCGCACTTGAATATAACCGTTACATGCAGACCTACGGGATATCAAAAAGGGATATCGCCCTGGTATCAGTCAAAAACAAGAAAAACGCCATGGACCATCCAGCTGCACAGTTACCCATGGAAATCACCGTTGATGACGTTCTTAACAGCGAACTTCTTGCATGGCCTGTCAACAGGCTGGACATAAGTCCGGCTTCGGATGGCGCTGCAGCTATTGTGCTTGCCGGAGAAAGAACAGCGAGAAGACTTACCGACAAGCCAGTATGGATCGAAGGTGTAGGTTGGAATCTCGACACAGCCTACTGGGCTACGAGAGACCTTTCCTATCCGCGTTATGTAGAGAAAGCCGCGAGAATGGCATACGAGATGGCAGGGATTAAGGAGCCCAAAAAGGAAATAGAAATAGCCGAGCCATACGACCCGTTCACTTACAAGGAACTTCATCACATGGAAGGTTTGCTCCTTGCAGACAGGGGAGAGGCTCCACAGCTCCTCGTTGATGGCGTCACCCAAAGAGATGGTGATAGGCCAATGTGCCCGTCTGGCGGAGCCCTTGGCGTTGGAAATCCAATCTCCGCCACCGGTTTGATGAAGGTCATCGAGATTTTCCTTCAACTCCGCGGAGAAGCGGGCAAAAGGCAGGTTCCGGGTAACCCCACCTGCGGTCTTGCGCAGGCCTGGGGGGATCTCATGCAGGTTGGCACAGTAATTGTGCTTAAGAACAGATAGACAACAGATAGGCGGGGTGATGATATGGAACTGGAAAAACTCAAAATGGGCGCAACCCCCTTAAAAGAAACTGATGTGAAGGAAGGAAAGGTTTTAAGCCTCGCTATGACTCCCGACCTTTCCTACGCATGGGACAACGGTGTGGCAATAGGAAGATACCTTGAGGAATTGAAAAACGGCAGAATCATAGCAAGGAAGTGTAATAAGTGTAACCGTATAATGCTTCCCCCGCGGATGTTCTGCGAATTGTGCTGGAGAGCGACCGACGAATGGGTTTATTGCAAGGACACCGGGACTGTCAATACTTTCTCTATATGCTACGTAAACTGGGATGCCAGCAGAATCCCTCCGGGACAGCCTCCCCATATACCCGCGGTAATTCACGTGGATGGCGCTTCACATTTTATGGGAATACTTCACGTTCTTGGTGAGGTTGACCCCGATGACGTGAAGATAGGGATGAAAGTGAAAGCAGTGTGGAAAAAACCTGAAGAAAGAGAAGGCTCAATAACAGACATAATGTATTGGAAACCTCTGCGCCCAGCGAAAAGCAAGAAAGCCACCGGGAGGCGATAGGAATGGCATTGAGCGAAAGAATAGATAGAAATGTAGACCTGACACATTTTGAGGGAAAAATTCCCGTCAGTTATGTTTACACATACGGTCTCGGGCTCGAGAAATTTTTCCGTGCCATTAAGGATAAGGGTGAGTTTCTCGCCTCTAAATGCCCGGAATGCGGCACAACATATTTCCCGTGCAGGATTTTCTGCGAGCGCTGTTTCAGCGAAATCAGCGATACTTACAAGGTTCCTGGAACAGGCAGAGTTGAGTCATTCACGGTATGCCACCTGAACATGGATGGAACAAAAAAAGAAACCCCTCAAGTGGTCGGACTGATCAGAATGGACGGAGCAGAGGATGCTACCTTTGTCCACCTGCTTGATATTTCTCCCAGCAGAGCAAGTATAGGTATGAGAGTGAAACCTGTCCTGAAGCCAAAAAAAGAAAGAGAGGGCTCTATACTGGACATCATCAGCTTCAAACCCTGAGCACCGATAATATCAGGATCAAAACATAAGCAGCCTTTGGCGAAACCTGTTAAGTTGCCGCGACGGTTCAATAACAACCGGGCCATGTCCCGTGCAAAGGTACCGGATTTCTTTCCTGGATGCCATTTCGGTGAGCCTGAGCGCCGAATCCCTCGCCAGGGTAAAATCGCAGGAGAAGCCTTCGGTTGGAAGAGTGAGAAACCTGAAAGTATTTATAATAGCGTCCCCTGTAAACAGGACTTTCTCTTTCCCCCAGAAAAAACTTGAACTCCCTGGAGTGTGGCCCGGTGTGTGCATGACCTCAAGCCCGCCCAGCAAGGGTAATACATCCCCATCGCTAAAAGTAAAATCAACATTGACCGGCTCCGGCATACCTGTTATGTGTGAAATGAACGGAACGGCACTTAGCGTTCTTCCAATAACGCCTTTATTATAAAGTGTTGGCACTTCCTCCCTACCTTCAAGTACAGGAGCCTCCTGTTCATGTGCCCATATCTTCGCTTTGTAAAGCCGCCTAATTCTTGCCGCCGAGCCGGCATGATCGAAATGAAAGTGGGTCAATACTAAATGTATTTCGCCCGTCCGATTGAAATCCAAAGACCTCAAAGAAGACTCGATAAGAAGGAAATCAGGTGGCCCCCCACAGTCCACAAGCACAAAACCACCGTCTCCTGAAGAAACGATATATATGTTTCCAGTAGCGAGACCAGTGATCTTTTTAAAAGAACCGCAATCAGAAACAAACATTGTTCGCCTTGCCGTTATCAACGTCAATAGAAAAAGAGCATCCCACTTTATAAGGCCGGGAAGTACGGAAATTCATCTTATTGAAGCTTTTATAAGATCGCAAACCTTTCCTGGGTCACTCACCGAAACAACATAAGGTCTTTTTAAACCGTTGACAATAAACTTAACGCCTTTGCCACCCTTCGTGTTATACGCAATACTGCCATCAAACCCTAATCTGATGCCATACCCCAGATAGTTCCAAAAGGATATTTTGCAGGGTGAACATTCTTTTATGCGCGATATTTCAAACTCTTTGCCAACGAAGCCGAATCTGAAGCTAACGTAATTGTCGGTTATCTCGAAGGTGAGCCTGAAAAAGTTTATCAGCGCGACGATAAGCAAGACGTCTATGCCCAGAAAAAAGAGGACGTCGCGGAATTGCCTTTTTCTGATATGCGCAATACCCACGGTTGTGTACAGCGCAATAAGAAGCACTATCGCAAGATATAACCACAATCCAAAATAGTTAACTTCTCGATATACGCACGAATCTTTGTCTCTGCCGAACATTTCCTCTCTTGCCTCTCCCGGATACTAACAAAAGTTTTCCCCAAAAGAATTCCGGTTCATTGACCTATAATTCAATCATGACAACACGTTTAAAGCGCCCCTATTCCTTTCAAAAAACGGAGGACAACCGAATTGAAGATTTCTGGTTGCTCTATTTGTGGACAGTGAGCGGCACGGGGAACTATTGAAAGGTAAGAACCCCTGATTTTCCTGCAAAGATTCAAACCCGCAGCAGGTGGAAGTGTGGCATCCTTTTCCCCCCACACTATAAGGGTAGGCTCAGTGATATCACCGAGTGCCGATTCATAAGAAACCAGAACAGCTGTCCTGGCGGTTTTGAGATAAGCATCGAGATATTCGTCCAGATTGGGTTTCCTTGCGAACGAGAGCTGGAATTCGATGAGAGCGTCAGTGTATTTGTTTTCGGTATAGACTCCGGCTGCCATTTTTCTCGTGAGAGGGACGCGTAATAAATAGCTGGATAGCCCGAAAACGATTTTTTTGAGCAATCGCTCTGGCAGGTTTTGTACTCCCCACTTTGTTAACAACGGAAAATTATGACCACCTGCAGCATCCACTAGTATAATCGCTTCTATAAGCTCGGGGTGAGAAAGGGCTATGTTCAAGGTTATCAGCCCGCCCAGTGAATGTCCAACTGGAATAAATTTTTCCACACCAATACGGGCAAGAAAGCTGAGTATAGTCTCTGTAAAGAAATCGCTTGAGTAGTCCGCATCAAATATGCTTGAATCCCCGCACGCGGGAAGATCAAGCGCAATAACGCGGCATCTGTTCTTGAAAAACTCGATGTTCGGTATCCAGTTACGCATGGATCCCCATATTCCATGTATAAAAACAAGCGGTGTACCCTGACCCTCATCGATGTAAAAGAGGCTTCCGCCGTCCAGGTTAATTCTCCTTCCCAAAGAACTGTAAATGTCCACAATACTCCCTTCTCAACCAGTACAGTATTCAGAAGAATATAACAACATACTCTGGTATTAAAAAACAACCGGCACGAGAGAATTTCGCAAACCTATCAGAGGTTCTGGAAACATCTCTCCTTTAGCCAGACGATGTGAACAATCCACATACCCCGAATAGCCTATAATGCCAGAAAGGTTAAAAATGCTTTATGCTGATGATTATGACTGTTTTACCCTAAAGAATGCGGTAAACCAATAGACTGTATCACAGCCGGATATGCACGCAAGATAAAATAGCCGACCGGTGCCGATTCAGTTGGAAAAAGGTATAAATTATAAATTTGATCAGTCGAAATCGCCGAGTTGTTTGTGTTTACTTATTGGTCTTTCAACGTTTTGAACTGGTTTGTTCACGTCGTGGAAACAGCTGCCCGGTTTCTCTATCTCCTTGACTTTTCTGTAAATCACGCTTCGGAGAAATTCAAGCGCCCCAACCTGGTCATTATCCAGAACAATTTTTTCGAGCTCCATTCTCTCTGTTTCATTTATTGAAAAGCCCCAGGTCTTGCCCAATTCCAATACCTTCTTTCTAAAACGAAGAACGCATTGTAGCGATTTTCCAAGACGCACGTTGACTAAAAGATTATTCAAAACCCGGTAGAAATCAAGAAGAAAGCAAATTCAGAAGCGTATCGTTGAATATACCAAGGTCACCTGGCTCCCTTGATGTGATAAGGTTACCATCTACAACAACAGGCTCATCATAAAAACGTGCTCCTGCCTTGAGCATTTCTTCCTTTATTTTGTAGTATCCGGTTATTTTTTTATCCTTTAAGACTCCAGCTTCAGCAAGAAGTTGCGGTCCGTGACAAATAGCCGCAACAGGTTTACCCGACTCATAAAATTCCCTGACAAACCGGACCGCGGCTTCGTTCTTTCGAAGCCATGCAGGAGACCTTCCACCCGGTATGATGAGTGCATCATAATCGCCAATGTTCACTTCATCAACTGTCCTGGCAACGTCAATAATTCTTCTCTGATAAAGTCCTTTAAGCTTTCCCTTCGAGATCGAAATAACATCAACCTGCGCGCCCTGCTTTCTAAAGAAATCAAGAGGAACCCCAGCTTCCTCATCCTGATACCTCTGCCCGAGTAACATCCCTATCTTCTTGCCGTCAAGTTTCAATGAAATCAACCTCCCTGACTGTCAGCCTTGAAACAACAATTATGGTTTCATAAGAGCACTTAAAAAAGGATACTGATCATCATTTAACACGAAATCTACCGCGTGCTTTTTTTGATCATAATACCGGATTACCAATGACTCATTGATTAAGATCAAAACCATATCCTGCTAACATATGATAATTTTTGGTAGAATTCGGAAACACGCCAGCTTAAGCGTTTCGTTGATGGATATATAATCAATAAGAAAAAATGAGGAACTTCATACCGCGCAAACCCGATATTGTTTTTCTCCACCCTCCCAGCGTATACGATTTCAGAAAAATCCTGGCGGTTGCCGGACCCATCGCCGACTTAATACCCTCGGGCCCTCAGTTCGAGATGTACCCGATTGGAATCTCTTATCTCGGCGAATACCTTGAAAGACACAATTTCGAGGTCAGAATTGTCAATCTTGCATCAAAGATGCTGGGAAATCCACTCTTTAAGCCTGAAAGATTCTTGAAAAAACTTAAACCCATGGCGTTCGGGATAGATCTTCACTGGCTTACCCACGCTCACGGCGCGATTGAAATCGCGAGAATCTGCAAGGAGATTCACCCTGATATACCTGTTATTCTCGGGGGATACTCGGCGACAATTTTCCATGAGGAACTCCTTAAGTTACCGTTTATCGACTTCGTGATCAGAGGTGATTCCACGGAAGAACCCTTGCGCTCTCTTCTTGAGTGCATAAGACGCCAAACAGACTTTGACCGCGTTCCGAACCTCAGTTACAGGGACTCCGGAGGAGCACTAGTTTCAAGCAAATCCATGTGGGTTCCCGATGACCTTGATCACCTGGGAAACAACTATCGCTTCATGATAAAGTCTGCGGCAAAACACCTTGATTTTCTAGGGATCAGGGCATTCGGTGGGTGGTGGTCTCACCCGATGACTGCGATACTCACATGCCGAGGATGCACGAAGGCATGTTCATTCTGCGGAGGATCATCATGGAGTATGCGCCGGTGTTATGGGAGGAGAAGAGTTGCTTTTAGAAAACCGGAAAACATCGCGCAAGACGCTTATTTCATTTCGCGTTTCACGTCGGCGCCAATATTTGTTATCGGGGATTTGCGCCAGAACGGAAGGGTTTACGCGTCTGAGATTCTAAAATTGCTAGGAAAAAAAGAAATTGAAAACGTTATTGTTCTTGAACTCTTCGAACCTGCCACTGACTCTTTCCTTGATGAGGTATCAGAGAACATCAAAGCGTTCGCAATCGAAATTTCCCCCGAAACACACGACGAAAGATTGCGGTACGTTACCGGAAAAAGATATTCGAACAAGAGTTTAGAAGCAACAATAGAAAAAGCTATCAAAGCGAAATGCGAAAAGATCGACGTCTTTTTTATGATAGGAATCCCCGGGCAAACTCCGGATTCGGTGATGCAAACCGTTTCTTATTGCGAGCATTTACTCAAACGTTTCGGCAAGAAACTCAATCCCCTTATAGGGCCTCTTGCGCCTTTCCTGGATCCAGGCTCAATATCATTCGATAACGCCGAAAAACTCGGCTATAAGATTCTCTTCACATCTTTCGATCAGTACAGAAAGGCTCTTCTCAGTCCACACTGGAGGGATGCGCTTTCATACGAGACAGAATGGATGAGCAGGCAAGACATCGTTGACATCACATATGAGGCGATGTTTCACTTGAACAGAATCAGATACAGGCATGGGGTGATATCTAAAGAATTGATGGTTAATATCGAGAAATATATTTGCGAAAGCGTGGAAGTTCTATCTGAAATTGATATGCTCGACTTTTCCCAAACCAGCAGGATTAATAATGGACTTGATTCCAGTATCAAACACCGCGTAAAGGCGCTAGAGAAGAGAGGGAAAACTTTAAAGGAACAACTGAAGTGGCCGGTAAAGGGAAAAAGATTCAAAATGCTCAATATAGCAAGAATAATCAGGGAGACAGACTGAACGAGCAGTTTGCAGAAAACCGCCTACTCGAAATTGCCCTCGCGGCAAAAAACCACAGTGGTCTGTTGTTGATGATAATCGCCGGGGTAGCGCTTGGATTTGCGGCAGCAGGATTGATTCTATCGTTAGCCTTTCAAAATGACCTCGTAGCAAATTATATCCTCACGGTTAACATACCAAGAAACATGGAACCCCAGATGAAGCAATCATTAAGAGACTTTTCCAGGAGTAACAATCGCATCAAAGTAGAGTATGTGAACAGGGGAGCCGAAGTCGTTATAGGAACACGAATGATGGGTGGTTGTAAGTCCGAAAAAATCGAAATTAATCCGCCTTTAGAACTGGTCGGTGCCGGCAGAAGGCTTACCCTTAAAAAAAGAAAAATTATGTGGGTGAACGCGAAGAAGACCGGTTTAATCTTCAAAAACCCATCGAGAGCTGCCGCGAAATTGATGGCTTATCTTGTAAATAGATACAAACGCGGTCATGATACAGTGCTGCATGCTGTAGGGGACATAATTCCTGGAAGAAATGTCGTAAAAAAGATGCGTGAAAAGGGTGTGGAATATCCTTTTAGCCGCGTGGCGCCCTATGTAAGAAACGCTGATATCATTACAGGAAACCTTGAATGTCCCATCTCGGACAGATACGAGCCCAGATACACCAGCACAGATTTCATCGCTCCCTCAAACACCATCGAAGGGCTCAAGATGCTCAGCCTTACAATCGTTAATCTCGCAAACAATCACTCAACCAATTATGGAAAGGAGGCATTTCTTGACACTTTAGCCCTTCTAGAAAGAAATAAAATTAAATTCACCGGCGCTGGAAGGAACTACACTCAAGCTCATCGATCGAGAATAATAACCAGAAACGGCATAAGATTCGGATTTCTGGGTTATAACTCAATAAAATCGAGCATCGACGCTAAAAAGAACTCTCCCGGGGTCGCCTGGATAAGTAAAGACCCCTATTACCCGGTGAACGAGTCGCACTTCAGGAAGGTAAGAAAAGACATACTTGCAGCAAAGAAAAAAGCGGACGTGGTTATTGTCTGGTTTCACTGGGGCAAAGAGTACGAATATTATCCTTCACCGATTACAAGAAGGCTTGCCCATCTTGCATGTGACGCGGGAGCGGACATAGTGCTCGGATCTCATCCACACACTATCCAGCCAATAGAGTTCTATAAAGACAGCCTTATCTGCTACAGTTTGGGAAACTTCGTATTTGACCAGATGCAAAGAGCGCAGACACGCGAAGGTTTTATCCTCAGGCTAAATTTTCAGGGGAAGAACCTCACCAAAATCGAACTTGTCCCTTACATCATTGAGGATTACTGTAGACCCGTTATCTTCGAAGGCGATACGGGACAGTACCTGATAGACCGGGTTTTCCAGATTTCTGGTATTTCTCTGTCTCAAGATTAACTTAATCCACATCCAAGAGAATCCACACGTTGGGCACTTCAATGGCCTAAACAGCAGGATTGGAATCAAGCACTTTCCTTTCGCTTTTTCGAAGAGGATTCGACCTGCCGAAATACCCTGAGGAAATTCAGTCCTAAGATATTTTCGACTTCTTCAGGCTTATATCCCCTTTCAAAGAACAACTGGGTTAATACGGGAAGGTCAGACGCATCCTTCATTCCTCGAGGTGTCCTTATAAACCCATCCCAGTCTGATCCGAGACCTATGAAGTCAGAGCCCGCAACTTTCTTTATATGATCAGCATGGTCGACAACCGCAGAAAGTCGCGTTCGCTTTATACCGCCCGAAAGCCAATCGCTAGCGTAAATGAGCCCGATCAAGCCACCTGTTTCTGCTACACTTTTGATATCCTCATCACTCATATTTCTAAACACGGGTCTTAACGCGCGGACAGCACTGTGGCTTGCGATCACCGGCGACTTACTTATCCTGCAGACATCCCTCACTATTTCTGAGTGAGTATGGCTAACGTCTATTATCATCCCGATCTCATTCATAAGCTCAACCGCAAGAACCCCCTGCTTTCCAAGTCGGGCATTCTCCCTTAACGGATCGGCAGAACTTATCGCGAACCTGTTAGAGGTGAAGTGAGCCATGGTTATATATCTCACGCCCTCGTTGTACAAATTGGATATGCGCTCAACCCTACCATCGAGCATATGCATTCCTTCGACACCAAGCAAAGCGGCGATCTTTCCTCTATTTTTTGCGTGAACTATCCCCTCGGCACTCAAAGCGAGGGAAATACGGTCGGAGTGTTTTTTTATGGTGTAATGGGCAAACGCGATATTCCTCATAGCGCGCCGGTAAGCGCCGCAAGGAAGCGGGTGCGTAACGATCCCGAAAAAAACCCCGTCAACCCCACCCTCAATCAGCTTTGGAATATCCGCATGCAGAAACCAAGGCGATGTTATACCCCATGGAGCACGGTGCTTTTTCCCCAGATCAACCCCTAAGAGCCGCGAGGCTATAAGGCAATCTGTGTGAAGGTCAATAACCAGCGCCTTTTTGTGAAAATCAAGCACTTCCGCGCTTACGTGAATCTTGCCGCCCTCTCTTTTCATTCTGGCTCCTTTACCGATGAATAAAATTCATCAAAATGACGGAAGACCTGTATACAGGCATATAACCCCCTCCTGACTATTTTGTTCCGCCCTGGTCTTTTCGCCATTAAGGACGGATATGAGCTTTCCCTTTATTCTCTTTGAGACATCTTCAAGCGTCTCTCCCTCAAGCAGTGTTCCTGCATTTACGTCAAAATCACCTTCCATTTCGCCAAAGGTTCGAGAATTGCTGACTATCTTTATCACAGGAACACACGGAAACCCCGCCGGTGTGCCTCTTCCGGTGGTGAAAATTATCACCTGAGCACCAGCAGCCGCTAACCCTGCCATTGACTCCGTGTCGTAACCCGGGCCATCCATAATGATGAGACCCTTCTTTGAGGGATGCATCCCATAATCAACCACGTCCTCTACAGGCGCGGAACCAGCTTTTGTAATGCAGCCAAGCGATTTTTCCTGGATGGTGGTCATTCCGCCATCCATATTCCCTGGCGCTATTACCATTGAAGCCATCGGACCCAGAATATTTTTCGCTCGTTCTTCCGCTTCTACAATCACATTCTCCACTCTACAAGCAACCGCTGCGTTAACAGCCCGCCTGCTCAATATATGAGCTGTACCAATCATCTCGGTACTCTCGGTAAGGATAAGAGTCCCACCCTTTGAAATAAGCCAATCCGAGACAACTCCGACGGCCGGATTCGCGGTTATCCCCGAAAACCCGTCGGACCCACCGCATTCAAGACCGAGCGTTATATCAGCAAACTTTGCCGGCACCCGGTTCTCTTTCTTCGCAAGCTCAAGAAACTCTTTGCAAATTGAGATAGCTTTTTTAGCAGTATTTCTTGAACCGCCATTCCGTTGTATCTCTAATGCCTTCACTGGCTTTCCACTTTCTGAAATGCCCGATGCGATCCAATCCGCTTTTATCACCTCGCAACCCAGACCGATTACACAAACAGCAAAGACATTTGGGTTTTTGCCTATATTCACAAGCGTCCTCATATGAATTTCAAAATCTTTCCCTGCTCTTCCGCAACCATGACAGTGGAAAATAGCAGTTATGTTTTTCAAAGATTCCCGTATCATGTTAACGGTTCCATTCGCACATGAAACCGTGGGCAAAACAAGAACATGATTCCTTATCCCCACCTGTCCATCGGGTCTTAAATACCCTAAAAAACCGCTCATCAGTATCACTCCTCATAACCCATGTTATGGGTGTGCACCCATTCCCCCTGCTCAATTAACACTTTCGCAAATCCAATTGTCTCCCCATACTTTATAATTGCCTCGCCAGGTTCAACTTTCCTCAGCGCAACCTTGTGCGCTACAGGAATTTCCGTTTTCGCGGTAATCGATTTGCCATCAGGTAGAATTACGGTAGAGCCAGGACGAACATCAGAAAGAACAACTGCAACATTATCTGCCGGATTAATTGTGAACGCTTTTGCTATTTTTGCATCTTTCATCTGGATCATTCCCTTTAAACTAAACTAACCGGTGGAAAACCTCATAAGTGACGCTCAAATCGTACCGCTCACACAAATACTACTAAAATTCAACGGCACGAACTAACAGTGCTTCGCTGACAAATAATTCAGATAATTCGCCGGAATCTTTTTAGGGCAAAGACGCGCTTTAAGGGCAAACTCAGCATATAGCATGTTTTTCAATATTGCGACAGATAAATCCCACGATGATAATAAGAGTCTTGACATAGATCATTGAAAAGAAAATAGGCAAGAAATACTCTGATCAAAAAGCAACCGCAAAAAAGGGAGGAAAAATGGATTTTGACTGTCTTCAGAAAGTCGAAGGGTCAAATAAGGACCATGACCTTGTCCTCTTCGCCCTGAGCACATGCGGCTGGTGCAGAAAGGCAAGGGAATTTCTCGACGGAAATGACGTGGCATACAGATACGTTTACGTCGACCTTCTTGAAGGGGATGAACAAAAATCAATCCTCGAAGAAGCATTTCGGTGGAATCCTAACAGGAGTTTCCCGACACTTGTTATTGACGAGAATGATGTCATTGTGGGGTTCAACGAAAGCGCCTATAAGGAGAAGGTTCTTTGAGCGATAGAGCCATGGATAGTGATGTAGCGAATTTTATATCCGAGCTCTCTGCGCGCGCCGAGGAACGCGGCTATCATTTGAACCCTGACGCAACAGTCACAATTCCGATCGCAGAAGGCATATTGAAAAACATCGAGAGATATGGATATCCCCTCTGCCCTTGCCGGCTGACTGGGGGGAGCCGGGAAAAGGACCTTGATATTATATGTCCTTGCGACTATCGCGACGAGGATATTGAAGAATACGGCGCCTGCTATTGCGGATTATATGTCTCAATGCGCGTCCTGGAGGGTAAAATGAAAGTTGAATCCATACCGGAACGGAGGCAAATCAAGGAAGTGAACGCAAAATTCGAAGAACGAAAGAAGAAGTCAATCAGAATATGGAGATGTCGCGTCTGCGGTTATCTGTGCGCAAGGACAAGCCCACCGGAAACGTGTCCAATATGTGGAGTGACAAAGGACAGGTTCGAGCCGTTCGAAGTAATGTGATCTTCAATGAAAAGCCTGATAAAACCTGATAGCACATTTGAAGATAACGTCAAAAAAAATAATACTGCTGTTCTAACAATTCTACTGGTTGGTACACTGTATGGTTAGACCATTGCAAGCAAAGCGCATAAGCTTTGTAAGATTTAAAGAAGAAATTTTTATGCAGTTCCAGTTGCGGGCAACACTGTTTTAAAAACAAAAATATCCCAAAAAAGCCGCACCGGAAAAACATCACTTTCCCTGTTATCCCTGCGAACAGCCACAAGCAGCTCTCTTTCCTTAGAATCGTTATAAATATCTGTCTAGAAAACGTAGGATAGAATGTTATTGCAAAGATTCGGCATTATCCCTCACCAATAAGGAAGGTGGAATGAAAATCGACAAAAGAGGAAAGTATCAGCCAATAAAACATATTCTAATCTACGCGTGTGTTCTTTTGCTGGCCTTGAGCTGGCAGGGTTGTCTTCAAAGAATGCCTGTTAGCGAATCTTATTTCGCGCTCGCTGAAGGAAACTCATGGCTTTATGAAGGAAAAGAAGAAAACGTTCCCATAGAAGTGGAAATAACGATTCAGAAACCAGACCCGTCCTTCGGTCTTCCGAGTGAGGTTTTAGACCTTTCTGTAACTGGCACCGCAGGAGCTTTTAAGCTCAGTGAGGAAGGACTTTTTCTCGAGGTCTCACCTGGAGAAGTCAAGCTCCTCGGTGTGCGAAAGATGGGATCCCCTCCAGTTTTCTTTCGTAACCCTTATATCTGGCTAAAAGAACCCCTGAGAACAGGCGATGAATACTCAACCGAGATCAGTGGAAACCCAACTCCCAAGAAAATGATAGTGGAAAAAACAATAAAAGAACGTACACCATGGGGAGTAAAAGATGGATTTCTTCTTAAAGAAAAAACAAATGGATCGCTGCAGACAGGAGCTCAAGTGGTTTTCGTCCCTTACATCGGTTTTACCAGTTTAAGTCTCCCCGGATGGTTCAAGGTCCGCCTTAAAGACGCTGACATACGCTGAAAGTCTTTAATGAGTGTTTACTGCCAAAAGGTTTATCTCATACAGATAATTAATATTTAGAAGTGAGGGTCTAGATGATTTAAATCTTTGCTTATGAAAGCCTTGCGTAAAAAAAACTGAGTGTGGTCCTGGAAAGAAACAAATGGGCATAAGGGAAATACTTCCCCTTTTATCGATAACTGCAAACTTCGGTATAGGTCTTTATGTATACTATCGCGACCCTAATTCGAAGGTAAACCGCCTTTTTTTAGCGTCCATAATTACTCTTATATTCTGGGCAGCAGGGGAATTCCTTATGAAGGTCGCGGTAAGCTTACCGCTCGCAAATTTCGGGGCAAAACTGGGAAGTCTTGGCTGGTGCACTTCAGGAGCAGTTTATATACATTTTTGCCTTGCTCTTACGGGAAACGAGACAGCCCTGAAGAAACGTTCAACCTACTTTGCGCTTTATTTACCTGCTATTTTCTGGGTCTGTATAACAATATTCACCAATCTCGTCTTCAAGACTTTTCGTCCCTGTCCGTATGGTGGATACTGGGAGGTTCGTGGTCCTATTAGACTTTACTCAATGATCTATTTAGCGCTCGCCTTCTTTTTCGGACTGATTCTTCTCGCAAATAAATACCTGAAATCGGTGGAGGTTTATCAAAAGAGACGAATTGGTTCCGTTTTTATCGCATCTGCTGTTCCAATTGCAGTGGGAATAATGTCGGATTTCCTGCTTCCCTATTTCAACATATATTTACCGGTAAACGCGGTCGCTATCTTTCCCTTCCTCGGGATAGTTATTGCCTACGCGGTTACGAAATACGACCTGATGACTGCAATTACTTCACATTTTGGTCATGAAATCGTCTCAAGCATACAGGATGCTCTTTTTATCACCGACGGGGCCGGTTACATTGAGTTCGCAAATCAAGCGGCGCATAAAATGCTCGAATATCCACCCGGAAAACTTGAGGGCATTAACGTATCCACACTTTTCACCGAACCGCTTTTCAGCGAAAGCGATAAGCCATTCGAAAACGCTTATCCGGGAAGTGTGAAATCCGAAGGTTTGAATACTCTCCTTACAAGCAAGGGTTCCCAATTACTGGTAACGCTGAGCACTGGTGCAATTAGGACGAGAAAGGGAAAACCGATAGGTATGGTTATTGTTGCCCGTGATCTTACAACAACAGCAAAGCTGATAGAAGCGAAACGTAAAGCCATGGAGGTTATGGAAGAGCTTGAGTTTTTGCGAAGAAAAAGCGAGTCCATCAGTAAAAGAAAAGATAAACTCACCAAAGAAGTCTGGTTTCTCCAGAGGCTCATTGACAATCTGCCGGAAGGAATCATCATAAAAGATATGGAAGGAAACACCATTTTTGCGAACCGAGCGGCAAGAATTCTTTTCGGCATAACTGCAGGAGAGACCGCAAGTTTCCAATTCGAATCTTTCCTGCCTGAAGAGAATCACGACGAGGTGAAGTCCGCAGAGGCCGATGCATACTTAAAACGCAATACTTATATTCTGGATAACCTTCCAGTAATAGACTCAAACGGAAACAAACGTGTAATAAAACTCATAATCGCGCCGTTAGAAAGCTACGCGGGCGAAACTCTTTATCTCCTCGAAATTTTCGCAGACCTTACGGAGTTTGTAAAACTGGAAAAAGCAAGGCTTGATTTTGTGAGAACAGCAGCCCATGAATTAAGAACTCCTCTCACGTCCTTAAAACTCGGGCTCGAGGTACTCGCCAGAGAATGCGGGGAAATCTTGACCAGGGAACAGTACCGGACAATTGAGGTGCTTTCGCTTTCGATTGAAAGATTGAGCCTGCTTGCAAAGAACCTACTTGATCTTGCGTCTCTCGAGGCGGGCTTGATGAACTTTAACATTACTCAGATAAATCTCGTTCCTGTCATCAAAGACGCCATAAGCCTATTTAAATCAGAAATTGAAGAGAAAAAACTCGACATAATCTTTGAGAGCGATAGCCCTGTTTTCCTTGTCGATGCGGACCAGTACCGCATCTCGGAGGTAGTGATCAACCTGCTCAGCAACGCCGTTAAATTCACAGATCAGGGATATATAAAAATCTCGCTAAAGAGAAAGGAAGCCAATATCGCTGAAATCTGCATTGCCGACACGGGTATCGGGATCCCGGAAGATAAAAAAGAAATGGTGTTTGCGAAATTCGGGAGCGCTACAGCTCCAAGAAAGATGGGCGAGGGCGCCGGTCTGGGGCTTTCGATATCAAGAGCAATTGTTGAGGCGCATGGTGGAACGATGTGGTTTGAGAGTCAACCTGGTGTGGGCTCACAATTCTACTTCACCCTTCCTACAGCTTGATTTGAAGGCATCTATCGATCCGCTGTTTTCCAATTCTGAAAGGCTCTCCCCAAATCCGCTCCGGGAGCGCCGTCTCTCCAAATAGTTAACTGTCACACCAATGACTTACTTTATATATGGATATATGGAAAAACCCATCGCGGATTGCATGCAATCGTATCATGCACGCCTTCAAACCATTGCCAACATATAAAAAGGAGATGGTTTTAATGACAGCAAAAGTAGAAGAGTGTATAGTTCAGGCTTTCTGCGGGAAAACTCCGGGCTCGTATAAACTCGGAACACCTATTTGCTTTGAAAACCTTGCAGTCATCCCGCTATGCCTTAAGAAGCAAGGCAAAACCTTGTATCTGACTTATCAGGAAGCACAAGAGAAAGACCTTCTAACCTCCTAGGAAAAGGGGGTCGGCGGAGTTGTCGGAGAAATTATGGTAATGAACCGATCTGATGTGATTGTTCTGCTAAGCGAAGGAGAAATTTTTAAGGGCGCAAAACAAACAAGAGTCGTGAACACGAGCGTACTCGTAGGATCGAATAGTGAAATCTCAATACCGGTCTCCTGCGTTGAGGCAAACAGATGGCATTACAGGGAGAAAGAGCATTTTGAACCCGCGGTTTTTATGATGCCGGCTGAGTTGCGCTCCAAGAAAGTTCATTCGATGCTCGCAAACGCTCCGCGCGGATATTTCTCTGGTGATCAATACATGATCTGGAAAGACATCCAAGAAAGACTCTCAGAGGACAATGCTTATTCCGGAACCCTTTCAATAGAAAAACATTTTTTGTCGAAAAAGGAACGCCTCGAGGAATATGTAGCAAATCTCGATTTCAAAAAGTTTAACAAAAGCGAAAGAGATTTAATATCCGGAGCAGTTTTTCTTTCAGGTAAAAAAAGTAATAGGACTCGACGCTTTAGATAAGAACATCGTATTTAAGAAAATGTGGCCAAGAATCCTCAGGGGGCACGCGATCGGCGCTATCAAGATGAGTCGAACAGAGTTTGATCTTGATAAAACCAGAGAGCAAGCCTCGAAATTTATCGAACAAATCTGTAAAGCCAAAATGCTTGTGAGCAATTCTCCCGGGCTGGGATATGACGTGAGGTTTAAAAGCCGATACCTCACTGGTGCCGCGCTTTTTTTGAGGGTCAGGTGATACACGCATATGCATTTCCTGTGATTGAAAACACAGCCAAACACCCCAGAAAGGATAATCTCGATTGGGATGTGTATTACTGAAACCGCTTAGCTGATCTTTTCGCATATGCGGAGACAAAAAATTTTCATACAAAAAGCATGCAGAGCGACTATCACTTAAAAACAAAAAACGAGCACTGGATAAGCGTCCGTGCTCTGAAGGAACAAGATTTCAAAAGACTGCGGCCCAGGCCGGCTGCGGAGTTTGAATGACAGTCCTGCAATTGGGCTTGGTTCCCGCAGGCTGCTTTTTGTGAAAATATGAAACGTGTCTGTGTCAATGCCAGCAAAAAATTACCGTGAAACACCGGTACACTCCGGGATGGTCATGAACTCACGGCTATAGTGAAACCTATTCCAGTCTAACAACGGAAGAAAGCTTTTCTACAGTGCTTTTTAACGCGATATCAAAATCAACACTCACCCGTATTGCGGACTCTGGACATATAACAGCGCACCTGCCGCAGCCCCTGCATTGTTCACTAATTACAGCTTTACCCGACTGAAGGCTTATCGCTCTGGATATACACACCTCCAGGCATGTGCCACACCCGGAACACTCATCGCCAACCGTCACCTCGACGCCGGTCATCCGCTTGAGCTTCGATGAGATATTCGGCGAAACATCAGGGAGAATCCGCCAGAGGCAACAACATTCGCAGCAATTGCAAATGGTGAAGAGCTTTTCTCCAGGTCTGACATTTAGCCAGACCGAATCCAGCTTGTTCTTTCCTATAAGATGGACAAGCCCTGCATCCCGGCATTTTTTGAGGTGTTCAAGCGCCTCCTCTTTACTTGCCGGTCTTCCGAGTTTTGGGTTTATTCTTTTTGCCGCCTCGCCAAGGAAGAGACAACCAAGCTCAACAGGATATTTCTCGCAGCGCATCGAATCCCTGCATATGCACTTATCCATGATCCAGCGAAATCCGGCTTTTTCAACAAAGTATTCCGCCGCCCGGTAAGGGAGAAACACCTGGGATTGAGTGCTTTCGATTGTCTCTCCTACGTAAACTTGCTGGCGAGGTATGAACAAAAGTTCATCGCCCTCAAAAAAAGCCTTTTCAAGAATCTTCCCTACCGCAGGATATCCTGTTAGTTTTGCAATAGTTTTCCTATATGGGAAAGCCTTCTTGATAATTTTCACCACAAACAGAGGCATCGCCATAGAAATCACCTCTCGAAACCGAAAAAGGGTATATTCAAAAACTAAAATCACGAATCATATAGCCCGGCATGGGTGATAACCATAACAATTCTCACATACGATAGTTGATGTTTCCAACTTGCGGATTGAACGACGAAGGCATCAATCTGGAAATACAGAAGCATAGCTATCAAGGCAACGGCTTAAACGCTTGGAGGAGTGGTTACCATCAATACTTCTCCTGTATCATCACTCACGTTTTCCCACCTGTGTTCTTTTTTGCCGGGAAAATAGGCAGCATCCCCTTTTTTTAGATAGTATGAAACCCCTTCAATCTCGAACCGAAATTCGCCCCTTAAGACCAGAGCAAATTCCTCTCCTCCGTGCTCTACTTGCTCAGAATACTTTGCTCCTGGTCCAAACCTGACGATTAGCGGTTCCATGTTCGCATCTTTTACTTCCACCAGGGTCTCAATCTCAACTGATTCCGAACTCCGTATCTTCTTTCTTTTTGCCAGTGGAAAAACAAACTGTTCTGTTTTACTTTCACCAAAAATATCATTCAGCGTTACACCATAGTAATTAAGCAGTTTCACAAGATTTCTCACAGTAATACTTGATTTCCCACTCTCAAGTTTGCTCAGGAAGGAAAGAGAGAAGCCGGTATCGGTTGCGACCTTCCTCATTGAATACCCATTTTTTTCCCTTATTCGTTTCAGAAAAGCGCCGATATCTTCCAAACAAACCCTCACTTGATCCAAACACGCGGTTGGGATAATTTTCGCCAGATGATTTCGATATTATATCTTCTTCAGAAATGCTTCAATAGTGTTTCACAATAATATTGAAAAAATAGTATTATTTGCTATAATAGTAGAACAAACAGTAATAAAATTATGAAAACCTAAAGGAGGTCAAGATGTATACCCATGATGAGATTGAGAAATGGGTTCTCGGAATCCCATTCGACGATACAAAGACTTCTGAGATCACACAGACACGTCCTTTCACCACTCTCCTTGGAAAAACACATTTCATAAGTGAGGCAAAAAACTATGGTGGAATAATCAAAAAGGACAGGGAGAAACAACCTGGAAGAATCTCGGTCATGTAACAGTTGGAAATTCATGCATAATCAACCGGGGAAGGGCAGAAATAAAAAATAGAAACTGAAACCATTTTGATTAACCGTTCATCGATCTTCCAAGCATTTCGTTTCTTTATTATCAAGTTTTAAGTTTGCGCCAAACGTGTGGGCTACATTCCGCTTTTTCTAAAAACCACCTTTCTTTCGTCCCGCCAGCATTTACTTATTAAACCTGGTCTTTTACCGGAGGTTTTTCATACGCGGGAACCCCGTAGTATTTTTCATAATCCCGACAATATGGACAGATATGTGCTTCAACTTTGACAAGACTATAAAGAATTCCTTTCCCTTTCTCTCTTCCTTTAACACAGAGCGGACACTTTTCAAGACAGAATCTCGCGCCTTTCTCCACATTTCTTGCCATTTGAACTCCTCCTGCTTTTCAATTTTTTGTCCTGCGGACCATAACTTGAACCCAAAAACCACGAATCAGGACACTTATTCCGTGCAGAAACGGTAACTACCATTCACGAAACCGGCTCCAATTTATCCGCAAGGCGCTTCCCGAGCGCAACAAGCGTAATTACGACTGGCGCG
>JACVIW010000006.1 GCA_015711695.1 Candidatus Geohydrothermomicrobium daggyaiense | reverse complement strand
AACTCTATGATGAGGTGGCAAAAGTGGCGGGAGGGCTAACCGCAGCTGGTGTGAAAGCTGGAGACCGGGTAGCTGGTTTTATGCCCAATATGCCTCAGACGGTGGTGGCCATGCTTGCCGCGACCAGCATGGGCGCGATCTGGTCCTCCTGCTCGCCGGATTTTGGGATAAAGGGTGTTCTTGACCGATTTGGCCAAATCAAACCGAAAATTCTGTTCGTGGCTGATGGCTATTTCTTCAAGGGTAGCCGTTTCGACTCGCTGGAAAAGGTCAGGGAAATTATAAAAGAGCTTCCCTCGGTAGAAAAGTTGGTGGTCGTTCCATACACGGTCGATAAGCCCGATATTAGTGGCTTACCGAACGCCGTGATTTATGATGAGTTCAAATTTGCTGAACCCATAGAGCTTAAGTTCGAGCAGCTTCCTTTCGACCACCCTCTTTATATTATGTATTCTTCCGGCACCACCGGTCTTCCAAAGTGCATGGTTCAAGGAGCGGGTGGAGTGCTTATCCAGCATCTTAAGGAACTCGTCCTGCACACAGATCTTTCAAGAAAGGACACGATTTTCTACTTTACCACATGCGGCTGGATGATGTGGAACTGGCTTGTTAGCTCACTTGCGGTAGGAGCGAGGGTTGTTCTGTTTGATGGTTACCCGTTTCACCCGGACGCAGGGGCACTCTGGGAGCTCGCCGAGAAAGAAAAAATAACGGTATTCGGGACAAGTGCCGGTTACATCGCTGCGTTGAGAAAAAGCGGATTGAGACCTGCCGATAAATATGACCTTTCCGCTCTGAGAACGCTTTGCTCCACAGGTTCCCCTCTTAACGAAGAAGGCTTTGAATTCATTTATGACGCCGTAAAGCGAGACCTTCAGCTCGCTTCCATCTCAGGAGGAACTGACATTAACGGGTGCTTCGCTCTGGGCAACCCGATGGGCCCGGTGTATTCGGGCGAGCTACAGGTGAGAGGTCTTGGGATGAAGGTAGAGTCATTCGACGAAGATGGCAAACCGGTAAGGAACAAGCCCGGTGAGCTAGTCTGCCTTGCTGCAGCACCATCGATGCCACTCTATTTCTGGGACGATCCTGACAACGAGAAATACAAAGCGGCTTATTTCGATTTCTACCCGGGAGTATGGCGGCACGGCGACTACATAACGATCAATGACAGAGGAGGCGTGATCATTCACGGGCGCTCAGACGCCACACTTAACCCCGGAGGCGTGCGCATTGGCACGGCTGAGATATATAGACCGGTGGAAAACATGGAGGAGATAGAAGACAGCATCGTGGTGGGTCAGAACTGGAAAGGAGATATAAGAATAGTCCTGTTCGTTAAACCAGCAGATGGCTACAAACTTGATGATGAGCTTAAGCACAAAATAAAGGAAACTATAAGGAGAAACGCATCCCCAAGACATGTGCCAGCCAAGATCATTGAGGTCGGTGAAATCCCATACACTCTAAATATGAAGAAAGTCGAGCTGGCGGTGAAGAACGTTATTGAGGGCAAACCCGTTAAGAACAAGGATGCTCTAAAAAACCCTGAAGCACTGAAGTACTTCGAAAACATATCCGAGCTACAGGAGGACTAGCCCTTGCATATTTCTACCCGCATTTAGGCAAGGCTCTTTTTCTGGTGTCAGGATAGAAAGCTGGTCCACGACGCCCAGATCACAGTTCAAAGGAGAACCTTGCACTTTTATTGCTTCCTGCTTTATTTCATGGCTACCTGGAGCGAGGGACGTTTTCCTGAATGAAACGAACTATGTCTCTGGTATCTGTACCAGGGCTAAAAACCGCATCAGCGCCTTCTTTTTTAAGGTCCTCATGATCAGCGTGTGGAATGGCACCGCCTAAAATTACAAGGAATCTGTCGCGGACTCCTTTTTTCTCAAGAGCTTCGTTGAGCTTAATTGTCCATTCATGGTGCGCTCCTGAGTGCACACTATACCCTATCACATCTACGTCTTCCTGGAGAGCCGCCTCCACAACAGTATCCACAGACTTGAACCCCTCGAAGATAACTTCCATTCCCGCCTCAGACAGCGCACTTGAGACTGTGAGAATGCCACGCCAGTGCCCGTCAATGCCAGGCTTAAAAAGAAGTACCCTCGTCTTTCGCTCCATTTCCTACACCCCTTGTGAAACGCTAGCCCATCATAGGAACATCCCAAAGCCCCCACATTTCGCGGAAAGTGTTCGTTATCTCCCCGACAGTAGCGCCTTCTCTCGTTAATTCCATCACTACAGGCAGAACGTTTTCCTTTTTTTCACAAACTCTTCTAAGCTCATCCAACAAGGACTTAATCTTCAGGTTGTCCCTTTCTGCCCGTAGCTTGTTTAACCTCTCTATCTCAATCTCCGCCGCCCTTGGATTCGTCTTAAATGGTGGATGCGGTTCCTCCTCCATAACGTAGCAGTTCACGCCTATAACCTTTTCCTCTCCAGACTCGATCGCCTTTCGTCTTTTCTCGAAAGCCTTGTTCATCATCCTGTATAGCCAGCCACTTTTGAGCGCCTCAACGATTCCGCCCGCATCCTCTATCTTCTCGAAATATTCCCAGATACGATGCTCGAGCTCCTCGGTTAGCGCCTCTATCAAGTAAGAACCACCAAGCGGATCGATTACGTTGCCCACACCAGCCTCTTCACGAAGAACTTGTTGCGTTCGAACTGCCAGGAGCACAGCCTCCTCACTGGGTAGACAAACAGCTTCGTCATAGGAATTGGTATGAAGAGATTGGCAGCCGCCCAGAACTGCCTCAAGGGCCTGGTAAGCAGTTCTAATAATATTAACCATAGGTTGCTGGGCACATAAAGAGCTTCCCGCTGTCTGAACATGGAAGCGGAACTGCTTTGAGATCTCCTCCTTCGCGCCATACCTTTCTGTCATGAGTCTGTACCAGAGTTTTCTGGCAGCGCGGTATTTAGCTATTTCCTCGAAGAAATCCTTATGAGCGGAGAGGTGAAATGCCAACCTGAAAGCAAAGTCGTCTATCCCCCATCCCCTCGAGAGGAGCTCTTCTATATGCGCCACCGCATTCGCCAGACCGAGGGCGATCTCTTGCACCGCGTCGATACCACCCTCGCGATAGTTATAGGTCGTGAAGTTTATCGGATTCCACTTTGGCGCGTTACCCATCGCCGTGCAATACTCAATAAGGTCACAAGCGAGCTTCAAAAGGTCCTCGGGTTTGAGCGGGCGCCATGGCACATAACCGATTGTCATCGTGAGGATGTCGTTCTGAGTTGTCCCTCTCAAGCTCTCAACAGGTATCCCCCTTTTCTTCGCCACATTGAAGTACATAGAAGTAATGGCAGCCGAGGTTTCGGGCTCGACAACAAGAGCAACGCTAACCTCGTCTATAGGTAGCCCTTCGACCATGACCTCCATGCCTTTGATAGAGTAGATGGGAACACCTTCCTTTCCAACTTCAGCCTTGACCCAGTCTATTGGATCGTCAGGGTCAACTCCCGCGAAAGTGAGTGAGTCCACAGCGGCGCTGAAGCCAGTCTCACCTGCTTCGTAGAGCAACTTCCAGCGCTGATTGGTCTCCTCTGGGGTGCCAAAGCCCGAGAACATCCGGATAGTCCACAAACGCCCTCTGTACATGTTTGGGTAGACACCACGGGTGTATGGGGGAAGCCCAGGAAAACCTATATCCCTGACATAATCTATCTTTTCCGTATCAAGGGGTGTATAAAGACTTTTTAGCGGAATTCCTGAATCAGTGGTGAACTTTTCTTTCCGCTCCCTCAGACCCTCTGTCATAAGGAGCCACTTTTCCTGCTCTTCAGCTATCCTTTTCATTTCCTCGCTCATGGCATTCACCTCTTATAGCTTTTATATCTTTCCTAAAAGTCTTCGTGCTATGACAACACGTTGAACCTGGTTTGTCCCTTCATATATCTGTGTCACTTTGGCATCTCTCATCATCCTCTCGAGGGGCTGGTTTTTCATGTAACCATAACCGCCCAGTACCTGTACCGCATCAGTTGTGACTCTCATCGCGGTATCGCTCGCATACAGCTTCGCCATAGCTGAAAACATCGACATTTCCGGGTGATTCATATCACAAAGAGTGGCCGACCTGTACACGAGCTGACGGGCAGCCTCAACCTGTGTCTTCATGTCCGCAAGCATGAACTGTATGCCCTGAAGCTTGCCTATTGGGCTGCCGAATTGTTTTCTCTCCTTTGCCCACTGCACCGCGACATCCAGTGCGCCCTGGGCTATCCCGAGAGCCTGTGCTCCCACAAGTGGCCTGGAGTTGTCAAGGGTTTTCATGGCTATAGAGAACCCCTCGCCCCTACTTCCAAGCATGTTTTCTTTCGGAACAAAACATTCCTCAAACCTTATCTCAGAAACCTGCGCGCCCCTGAGGCCCATTTTATCCTCGATCGCGCCGACCGAAAAACCTTCGAAACTTTTTTCCACGACGAAGGCACTTATCCCCTTCACACCCATCTCCGGATCCGTAACAGCAAAAGTTGAGTAAACTTGCGCTAACCCCCCATTGGTGATGAAACACTTCTCGCCATTGAGCACATATCCTCCCTCAACTTCCTTTGCGGTCGTTTTTGTAGCCCCAGCGTCGGAACCTGCCTCTCGTTCCGTCAAACAGAAAGAAGCCAGCCACTCCCCCCTTGCCAGAGGAGGAAGGTATTTTTTCTTTGTTTCTTCCGAGCCAGCAAGCACGATAGGATAAGCGGCTAACTTTTGCACCACGAAAATCAGGGAAGTGGTGGCGCATATTCTTGCAAGCTCCTCAGCAACGATGCAGCAAGCCAGCAGAGAAGCCCCGGAACCGCCGTACTCCTCCGGGATGGCATAGCCTAGAAGCTCATTCTCGGCGAGTAGCTTCTGGATATCCCAGGGGTATTTGCCTTCCCTGTCTATTTCCGCTGCCCTTGGAGCTACTTTAGATAGTGCAAGTTCCCTGATTTGCCCGCGTAAATCTTCCAGCTCCTCCGGTAGTGTGTATGTCATCTGTCTCCTCCTTGTCACCTTTCTTTATCAGTCAACCAGATCTATCCTCACTCCAGCCCGGCTGGCAAGTTCGAGTCTTACCGGCTATACCAGCAAACCATTTTTACAGATGTAATGCGAGAATCGCGCTCTCTCAATGCCGCCTCTTTTTAAAGTTGCTAATTTTTTAACACTTACTTCACAAGCAAACACATTTATTTTTCAAAGATTCCCGGCAACCACGCAAAATAAGTACCAGGTCCCTTTAGAAAGTAAAAAGATCGAGGCCGCCGCTGACCACGATCGCCTCGCCCGTAAGATAGCTAGATTCCTCCGATGCTAAAAACGCGATAACGTTGCTCAGCTCCTCAGGCTCCCCGGCCCTCCGCATCGCGATTCTTTTTATTATCCTTTCCCTGAAAGGCTCGGCGACCTCGTAAAAGCTTCCACCATTAAAAACGCCCAGGACAACAGCATTGCAGGTTATGTTATTCCTAGCTCCCTCAAGCGCCACAGTCTTGGTTAACCCTATCAAGCCAGCCTTTGTGGCGGCATAAGAGCATTGCCCGTATCCGCCCATGATGCCGGTGACCGAAGAGACATTGATTATCCGACCCCAATTTCTTTCCATCATCGAAGGCATTACAGCTTTAATGGTGTTAAAGGCACCAGTGAGGTTTACAGCTACGTCCCTATCCCAGTCGGCTTTTTTCATATCGACGATTTTGGTTGCCCTCACAATTCCGAATGCCGCATTGTTGACGAGAATATCTATCGGTCCAAGCTCCCGGGTTACCTTCTCTACGCCCTGGCTAACCTCGACCTCGTCTGCCACGTCCATCTTTACCCCTATAGCTCTCCGCCCCATGTCCCTTATCTCTTGAGCTACCGCTTCCGCTTTCTCGAGGTTTCTGTTTCCGGTAAGGGCGACGTCACAACCAAGCCTGGCGAGCACTAAACCGTGGACCCTGCCCAATCCTCCCGACCCCCCGGTTATAAGGGCCACTTTTCCTTCCAGCGACATTTGCCTCACCTCCGGTTACCCGAACAATCCCTGCGATTTTTCAACGCCGCTTCGGCAAAGTATATCATTGAAGTGCCTGGCAGTGAATTTTGAGATGTTAGCTGTTACTACTCTCCCAGCGGCCTTGAGGTATGATACGCCCAACCGTTGCACACAGCTACCAGCTGTCCATCGGAAGTGCGTACCTCCATGCGGTAGTGGCCCCCACGTCCAGCGCGAGCATCCTCGCGCACCTCTGCCTCAAGATAAGGAGTATCGCCAGGAGGGGAAAGATAGTCAATGCTCACGTGTATTGCCATCGCCTTGTAGCCATCTGAGTTCGCCGCAGCACCGAATGTCGCATCGGCGATAGAGAATATAGCACCACCGTGAACAAGTCCCATGAAATTAAGATGACGCCTGTCGAGTGGCATCCGCGAGATAGCGTGGCCCTTTTCTATCAGGATGAACTCAATATTCAAATACTTAGCATACGGGTCGGCCTTGATAATCCGCGCCGCCTCTTCTATGCTGCTGTTTTCCAACCCGTACCTCCCTATAGACTAAACTCACTCGTTTTTTGTCTGTAAATACTAACAAAAAAAACAAGGGCGACTCCATTTCTGACAGATTATTTGCCAAAGAGATGAATTCAAAGCAATAAAAATTATTCACCCTCGTCACCGTTGTACCAGTTAATCATAAAAGAAACATAAAAGAAGTATCTCGGTCAGACACGCTTGATTTGGACATGGCTTCCGTGATTATACAAGTAGGAAACAGTTTTGTATCCTTCAATCAGAATAAGCTTACAAAAGACCAAATGAATTATCGTGTGAAAACAAGCTGGTCCATCTTCGCGTAACACATGGTTTAAAGCGCGTAGCGGCTTTAGCGGGTATGCAGTAATCAAATAAAATGAGTTCCAATTACGCCAAAAAGCTTGTTGTTGTCAAGAAATTGCTCTTGCCAAAAATGGCCAAAAACTATCCTTCTGGTAATCTAAGTCATTTAAATGATAGTTATGTCGTTATATCAGATCGGCTTGAAAACAAGTGTTGTCGTGGCTTCCTCCCCTTCTCCTTCCTGGATAAAGTCCGCCTGGAGCACCATTCCCACGTTTATCGTCTCCGGCTTGCTTGCGTCCACGCCCTCAATTCGGGCAACAACTCTGGGCCCCTCCTCGAGCTTCACCACCCCGGTACAATATGGATTGTTTCTACCGTAACCCCTCCTGGCCATATATGGTGGTGCTACGAAGATGCATGTGAAAGCCGCGAGCTCTCCTTTCCCGCTTACCTGTTCCCACTGCATCTTATCGCTGTGGCACTTGAAGCAAAAGTGGCGGGGTGGGACGTAAAGCTCACCGCACTCTTTGCACCTTGAGCCCATGAGTTTTTTCTCTCTTAAGAACTCCTCGTATGAAATGTCTCCGAATGGTCTCTCTTCCATATTTCTATCTCCTTTCAAGGATAGTGAACGTGCATGTGCCACCAGTTCCGCCAAGATTCTGGGCAGCTCCCACATGCAATTCCCTACCTGGTATCTGCCTTTCGCCCGCCTCACCCCTGAGTTGTTTCCAAACCTCGTAAAGCTGGGCTACCCCAGTCGCGCCCACCGGGTGACCTTTACACTTCAAGCCCCCGGATGTGTTTATCGGCATTGAGCCTTCTCTTCTGGTCGCTCCCTCGGCAACCGCCTTGTAGCCTTCCCCTGCTTCGAAAAACCCAAGGTCTTCTATATGTATTAACTCGGCAATGCTGAAACAGTCATGAACCTCCGCGAACTGGATGTCCTGAGGTTTATACCCTGACATCCCGTACGCCTCCGCCGCGGCGTGCTTGTTGGCTTCGAAGGAGGTGAGACTTGGGGCGGCGTGCAGCCCCCTGCCGCTACCCTGACCTATTCCCGCCACGTAAACCGGTTCATCAGTGAAACTTCTGGCTATATCCTCAGCTACCAGCAACATACAACTCGCCCCGTCACTGATCGGACAGCAGTCGAAAAGATGCATTGGCCAGGCAACTGGGGGGTTAAATTTAGGGTCCCAAAGAGCCTCTTTTTCATCTCTCCAATCAGGCACCGGCTTACCTTCTCTCTCGGCTTTCGCCTTTTTCGCCGCCATGAGGTCGGCGATCGTCTTATTAAATTGCGCTTTCGGGTTCAAAGGCGCGTTCTCGTGACTCTTAATGGTGATGTTCATAAGGTGCTCCCTACCAGCACCGTATTTTGCGAAATAAGCTGTCGCGAGTGCGCCGAATACTCCCGGGAAGGTAAACCCGGCGCGACCTTCGTAAGGAAAAGTTGCGAGCGCAAGTCCCTCGGTGACCTCCTCCGTGGTGCGCTTTGACATTTCTTCAACACCACCAACTAACACCACGTCGTAAAGTCCGGATGCTATCGCCATGGTCGCATCCCTGAAAGCGAGGGTACTCGACGCGCACGCCCCTTCAGTTCTTGTGGCGGGCCTCGGCGCCAGGCCTAACAGGTCTGAGATTATGGGCCCCCAGTGTGCCTGGTGGATGAAGAAATCATTGCTGAAATTTCCGATCCATATAGCCTCTATGTCTTTTGGATCGAAACCTTTGTCTATTGAGGCTACCATTTCCTGATAAGCCTCGGCGAAAAGGTCTTTGGAATCTTTATCGGGGAACATACCGAACCTTGACATACCCGCCCCAACAATGGCAACTCCTCTTCCGAGTTTTTTTTCTTTCTGCATGACGTCAACCTCCTCTGTGGAAAATCGATTTCTCTCCTCGCTCACAATCTGGACTACCGCTCATCCTGTTTTTTCTGAGGACAACTGAATCCGGCACAATTTGGTACTGTTGGCAACCGTAAATTACAACCGTAAATTAATATTATCAGACATTCTCGCCATATTGAAAAGAAAAAAGAAAAGCACTCCTTCAAATATTCAGTGGCAATTCTACATCGAAGTCAGACACCCTAAGGAAAAGTCTTACCCTGCATGATTGTAACGGATATCTGTTTCTCTGGTAGAGGAAAGACTAATTACAGAAAACCTTTCTTCATTCCTCCCGCCATGTTTTACCATTGTTTCTTTGGATAAGCGTTTTCCGTTTGGTCTCTGGCTTTGGTGGAGCCCGAGAATTGAGAGCGTTTCCGCGGAATAACGGTAAGTATTGCTTCCACCTTCCGAGCATGCGCCTTTTGTTAATCGTCAACGGATGAAACAAGACGGCTTTGGCACACTTTTCCCAAACGACTCAATTATCCTCGCAAGGGAGGCACGAGTAACCCAGGCAACCCTCCTTGCTAAAGCGCACGCTCTTCACCAGTCACTTTTGCCTTGAGCCTGTCAACCAGTAAGTGACCGTATAGTGTGCGCTTGAAATTTCCTCGCTCAACAGGCTCAGTGTCTTTAACCTCGCCTTGCCAGAGAGTAGAACTGCGCTGAACCGGGCAAATGTGATCCGGTTCCCCTACACCACCTGCTGCTCCCAGCGTTCCAGTCATGTCCTGTGCGACGGTCATGTCGGAAAAATTACAAAACCGTTTCTTGCGACTCGGATCTGACCCGTAATGTTCTGTCTCAAGCTTTTCTTGCTCATCATTGTGATATACGATCATAGTCCGTGTACGAATTATTTTTACGCAAGCAATCTGCCACGAAAGAAGCCAGCCCAATCAAAAACATCTTTCCATGGCCATGTCGTGATCCACCGCCAATCCCCGTGGCAGGTTTGTCCTACTCGCCAGCGCATCTAAAGGCAACAACGAGTTTGGTCAACTATTCAATCTCAATATTGACTCAGGCGCCCTTTGCGCAGTTTTTCGAGCCTTCCTTTTTATCCCGCATATACCCCGGACGTGGGCGGGCTGGGGATTCAAAACCTTGGGGCGGTCCCAACACCACCCAGCATGCTGGCGACCGTCGTAAAATTCCCTGAGCAGTCACATCACCTGGAAAGTGCCAGGTGATGCGTATCCGTGAAATCGACCGATTTCCAGACTACTCCTCACTGAAGCGGAAGAAGGCAAGTCCTAAGGCGGCGACGACCACCAGCCATACCAGCATGATAAGAAGGCGTGGAAGCTGGGCAGACACCGGGTCCCCCTCCAGGCAGACCGAGCGCATGGCCTGGATCATGGGAGCCAGGGGCAGGAAGCGGACAACCTGGTAGAAAGGCCCGGGAAGAACCTCCAGCGGGAAGAACACGCCTCCCAGGAACATCAGGGGAATTGCGATACCGTTGGCCATGCCGGAGGCGGCGTTTGCTGTTCTCGCGAAAGCGGCCAGTAAGAACCCCAGGGAGAGAAAGAGCAAGGCGCCCAGGAAGACCAACAGGAATAAAAACCACCATCCCGCATATATCCTGGCGCCGAACATCCCCACCCCCACCGTAAGCATCACTCCCAGCTGTGCAAAGGCGAGGACGATATACGCGAGGATCTCTCCAAGCATGAAGCGACGAATGGGTAACGGAGTTGTCAGGAGACGCTTGAGAATCTTCTGCTCCCGCATGGCAGCAAGATGTATAGCGAACCCGGTAACCGCGTAGTTCATGATCCCCATGCATATCAACCCCACGAATACCATGTCGAAATAAGTAACCGGGTTCTTGCCTCCCTCCTGGTGAGAGATTGGCTGCATCGCGTTCTGGAGCGTTTTCCTGAAGTCGGAATAGAAACGCCTGGCTTGGGGGTCGATATCCAGCCCCAGGACGTAATCTATCTGCGCGATCATTGCCGCTGCATAGAACTGCCTCTTCAGGCCGTCGAAGAAGCTTACCGCTGCCGCGTTGATGTTCTGGTTTTTAACGTCCGTGTAAAGTGTTATGGTCGGAAAAACCGTTTTCCCGCCCTCGCTGGTCTGCGATTTTTCCACCACCAGGACGAAGCTGATCCTGTTGTTGCGCATGGCCTTTTTGGCTTCATCTGGATCAGTGTAGTTCTCCGTGATGGTAAAGACACCAGCGTCGGAAACGGCCTGCTTCAACTGCGCTGATAGCTCATCAGCAGCCGCATCGATGTAAGCCAGTTTTCCCAGGTTGTTTGCTGTCATACCCATACTGAACAGCCCAAAAAGAGCCACGAACATGAGAGGAAAAGCCATTGCCCAAAAAAGGGCTATTTTGTCGCGATAAACCATCTTCACGCTGGCGATGAATATCTTAATCAGTTTCATCAAACTACCCTCCAAGCAAGTCCTTCTTCCTCTCCAGTCATGCGCGAGCCGGTGAGGCGGACGAAGACATCCTCCAGGTTTGCGGTGGATACCGCAATGCGGTTAAGCTCCAGTGGCTCAAGCTCGCGCAGGGCAGCTTTCAGCGCCACCAGATCCTTCAGGAAAAGAACATACTCGCCCGCCTTGCCATGCGACTCCTTGAGCGTTCCTAGAGAGGATAGCCTGGATAGCACCTCGCCTGAGAGCTCTTGCCCGGGCAAAAAATCCAGCCTCACCGGATTCTCTTGCCGCAGGACAAGACTCGCCACAGTGTCAAGAGCAAGAATCTCTCCCTCCTTGATGATAGCAACCCGCTCGCACAGCGCTTCAACCTCTTCCAGATAATGGCTGGTGAGGATGACCGTCTTCCCTTGCTCCTTAATGCTGCGCACCAGCTCCCAGAGATTGCGGCGCGCCACTGGGTCTAGTCCCGTCGTCGGTTCGTCCAGAAAGACCACCTCGGGATCGTTGACCAGGGCAGCGACGATGGAGAACCGTTGCTTCAGTCCCCCAGATAGCTGGCTCACCCGCATGCGCCTGAAGTCCTCCATACCAACCATGGAAAGGAGCTCATGCGGCTCAAGACCTTTCCCGTAGAAACTGCGGAAGAGATCGAGAATCTCCTCGAGGGTAAGATGCTCGAAATAAGCGGAAGACTGCAACTGCACCCCAATGCGATCCTTGATGCGGTCAAGGTCATTTTGGCTGTCCATGCCCAGAACGCGGGTGCTGCCGGAGGTAGCAGTGCGCAACCCCTCAATAATCTCCAGGGTAGTGGTCTTCCCGGCGCCGTTCTCTCCCAGCAGGCCGAAGACTTCATTTTTCCACACCTGGAACGAGATGCCCTTAAGGACGCGCCTGTCCCCGTAAACCTTCACCAGATCCTCCACCTCGATTGCAGGTTCACTGTTCATAAACCTCTCCTTTCCACGGAAATCGCCTCCGGCCTCTTCACCTGAAAGACTCCCTTGCCAGGCGCTACCATTAGCATGGCGCTACTCCTTACCATCTAAACTGCTTTTCGGCTCGTCTTACTTATTTTAAAAGCCCAGCGCGAATCTTAAGGTGGTAATTTGGAAAATTCATGGGGAACTTAAACCCAGGCAAACTTTGGAATATCGGCATTTCCTCCCCAAATTCTGGTTGTTATAAAATAGCCAGAAAGAAGTGAAACAAATGCACGTCTCAATCATAACGAGCAAAGCGATCAGGCTTAAGACCACAACCCCAGAAAGGTGATGGAAATAGGCGCAGTGTTCACGGCACAATTGATACCGAGCAGGAGCCATGGTCGATATACTACGGCTGCGGAATGGGGAAAAGTAAATACGACACCCCGCTCAGTAAGCCTGGCGAAACGCTTCCTACGGGGATAACTCTGATCATCAGCTGCCATACCCATCGAGCGAACTGGCGCAAATGCTGACAGTGTGCAGCAGATAGGCTGGTCCGGGAGCAAAAGTACGCTATAGGTTCCCCTTATCGTCGCCCTCTCCTTTCACGCGCAATTGTTTTTCCGACAGAAGATGATCTGCTTCTTCGCAATAAGCCGAAACACGTAGCCGCGGCACTCCCCCGGCTGTGAAGGGCGGGCTGGAGCGTCGGCAAACAGTTTACGTGACCGCAATCGGCATCGACTGATATCCCAAAGAAGAAAAGCATCGCTACCTTACCATGGCTCACGCCTTTCAAACGCCTCAAATTCCCCTTAAACGCGCGCTGGTTTGCGTGGATGCACTGCCTGATTGTGCAAGCAGTCAATTTCGGGGCTAAAAATCAGGCATATGGCTTAACAGGTTCAGCGAAACCAAACCTAACCCGAAAATCTTTTGCGAAATCCGTTAACTCATAAACCCAATTCCTGCTTAATGAGCGAGCGGCAAGGGCAGCTAAAGATAAGGGGAAAGCTCATCGGAGAAGACCGATTTCGCTTTATGGTGGACGATAGAAGTACAGAATGTTTTTATGTCTCGCCCTAAAACATAGCACCGGCTTTACACCAGGCAAAAGGAGTTGTATATTCCGAACCACCGGCACATTTATTTATCTGTCGAGACAAAAACCAATATCTATTTCGCCGCTTTCTTTACCGCTTGCTTTCTGCGCGCCGCTTTCTTTGCCGCGGCTTTTTTTGCCGGGCTTTTGACCTCTGGCAGAAAACCTTTTGCCGTAATGATTTTTTGCATCAGCGGCATGGGCACATGCTCGGGACCATAAAGTACACACTGAATCTTCGGCATATACATATACATTAGGGCTCTGGACCCGAACACCATATCATGAATCTCCCTTCCCAGTGCGCTTGAAAGGCTGAAACTCCATGCGACATTTGCGGGCAGCATCTTTACAGCGCCCTCTATCACGTTCACTCTGAACTCCGCAAGCTGTGGTTGCTTGTACTGGTATAGGTTGCACATAAACCTCATCTCTCCGGAAAACGCCGAAGGAATTTTTGGCCCGGACATGGAAAGAATCCTTTCACCATCTCGCGCCAGCTCGCATGAGATTCTGTCAGCTGAGTCGCTAAAAGTGATATCCGCGAGGAATTTGGGGTAATTGTAAAACTCAATACCACCCTTCAGAGCAATCTCAGTTGTAACGGGAAGGTGGTATATAAAAACGTTAAACATTTTTGATATATATTGCCTCGCCAGATTATAGCTGGGAAGTGCCATCCAGTATGGGGAATTGAGCATCACCCCTATAGAAAACTCGTTGTAAGGGTCTATGTCAGTATCGAAGTACTCAAATGCGGTCAGACTTATGCCGCCAATTCCAGGAAGAATCTGGGTAGGCGTGAATCGAGGATCAGGCATAATTCGATACAACTTCAAAAGGCTGGCAGGAAGCACCAGGGTAAACATTCTGGCATCCCTGTAAAAGACCGGAAAGCGACCTTTTTTGTTGTCTATGCTTATTTCTACCTGCTCGATACCTTCGAAAAAATCAGCCAATTTGACCACCCCTGACTCGCCCAATATCCTACATTTCCGCGATCGATTATATCACCGGTATCGCACCCGGCGGATTCTTTCGAAAACGCCTCTATGTGAAATTTTCCAAGGAAAACTGGTGCTGTATAATTCACCTTGTATTTCCGGGGGTGGTTCTATGGCTTCAGAGGTATATTTCGCAAAGGCCGGGGGGCGCTTGAAACAGGGGCCTTTAGATAAAATACGAATGCTTTTTGACGCTGCTGGTTTCCGCGAGATTATAGGGGAAAATGACCTTGTCGCGGTCAAGATACACTTCGGTGAAAGAGGCAACACTTCTTATGTCCCGATCCCTTATGTGCGCACAGTTGTTGGTGAAATAAACAAATGCGGCGGCAAGCCCTTCCTCACAGACACCGGCTGCCTCTACCTGAGTTCAAGATACAACGCGAGGGACCATTTGATAGTTGCTGAAGAACACGGTTTTGGGCTTAGTTCCACACTTGCTCCAGTTTTGATTGCGGACGGACTAAGAGGAACCGATGTAATCAAAGTGCCAGTCGGTCTCAAGTACTTCGAAAGCGTTGAAGTCGCGGGCGCAATTCATGACGCGAACAGCCTTGTTGTAATCTCGCATTTCACCGGTCACGGACTGACTGGGTTCGGAGCAACAATCAAGAATCTCGGAATGGGTGCCGCCGGCAGAAGAATGAAGCTTGCGGTACACGATGCTGTGAGACCGCGAGTCATGGAAGAGAAGTGCGACCTGTGCATGAGTTGCCTTGAGAACTGCCCTACCGGCGCTATAAGCGTGGAAAATGGAAAAATCGTAGTCGATAAAGAGATATGTTACGGTTGTGGTGAGTGCATCGGGATCTGCCCCGCGAAAGCAATGAAGGTGTTTTGGGTGGGAAATCCGAAAGAGGCCCAGGAAAAACTCGCTGAGATAACTTACGGCGTCCTTAAAAACAAAAAAGGCAAAGCGGGCTTTTTGAACTTTCTCATAAACATAACACCTACCTGCGATTGCTGGAATTACACCGCAGCACCCATGGCACCCGATATTGGTTTTCTCGCTTCAAAAGACCCTGTGGCGATTGACGCGGCATCGGTAGATCTTGTCAACAAAGCAGTTTCTCAATCCTCGCCAAATGACCCGGAAGGCCCGGCGGAAGAAACAGACATAATTCGCAACACATTTCAAATTGACTGGCGTGTTCAGATAGACTACGCGGAAAAAATAGGACTTGGCTCTTCCGAATATAAGATCATAAACGTGGGTGATTAACTCTAAAGAAGAAAGTGTAGCCCTTTTTTCGTTAAGTATGTCGTTAGCGCAGGAATACGACGGAAGCCGTTAAAGTTTCGAATGAAAGAAGGCTGTGAGTGATATGAGGACATTTGTTGCGGTTTTACTTGCGATCGCTGCCGCGCTTTTCTTCAACCTCTCGATGTATACGAACAAGAAAGCCGTTCTGGAACTGCCAAAGGTGGGTCTTAAGAAGCGGGAGAAGGGAATTTTCAGGGCTTTTCTTTCTAACCGTTTAATTTGGTTGTTCGCCTTATTTGGTCTTCTAGGTGGAGCGTTTTATTTTACCGCCGTATCACTTGCCCCGATATCTGTTGTTCAACCAATAGTTAGTTCAGGAATAGTTATCCTTGCCTACCTCGCGATAAAGAACCTCGGTGAAACACCGAGGAAGATCGATTATATGGCAATCTCCTTCAACATTTGCGGTGTCGTACTTATAGGCGTCAGTCTTGCGGAAGGACTCCCCGAAGAAACAAAACATAACCCGTCTGTGCTGTGGATCACGGTGGCTGCAATAGTTACAGTCGCCATCTTTTTCGGTCTGTTTTCCGGTAGAACATCCGGAGATACACAGGGAGCATTGCTCGGTATTTGCGTTGGCCTCCTTTACGGAACTGGCACAGTATTCGCAAGGCTCATGTTGCTGGACTGGAAACACCAGTGGGACGCAAGGGGTTTTCTCGTCATTTTTTCTAGTATATTTTTACTTGGCTGGCTTTTCACTTTCCTGCCCGCGCTTATGACTGTTCAAGCGGCTTTTCAAAGAGGAATGGCTGTTGTTGTCGCGCCCATATTCGCGTCTCTGACACAACTCGTGCCAATCTTCGTTGGAATGACAGCTTTGGGAGAAAAACCACCAGCAAACACTTTGCTCCTTGCTGCGAGAATTATCGCGTTTCTGTTGATAATCTCCGGAACAATAATCCTGTCGAGAAGAGCCCAGTTACCGGTAAAGAACACTATCATAAAAAAAGCTCAAACAATTTCAGAGTGAATAAAAAAATTGCAGTGAGCAGGAATTGCCTTTGCTATTATTCTGTAGCTTGCTCCAACGAGCGGTAACCGCTCACTTTTCGCTATGATAATATCGCTTACTTGAAAATCGATACGTTTCGAGCGATCTCGAAAAGAAAGGATATGGGCAGATGATTACAGTACTTGCGGTTATCTGCGCGGTTGCCGCGTCATTAGGTTTTAACTATACCGCATACCTCCAGAAAGTCGCAGTGGACAAGCTCCCGCGAGTCACTTTCAAGATATCGAAAGAAGTTTTCGGGATTATCAGGGCTTTCTTGAGAAGCAGAACCTGGCTGGTCTCTTTAGCGGTGATGCTAATATCTTCTGTTCTCTACAGCGTTTCCCTTGTTTTCATCGAGGTTTCAATCGTTACACCCATCGTGGCTTCCGGAATCGCATTCCTCGCTTACCTTGCCATTAAGAACCTTGGCGAAAAGCCAAGAAAAATTGACCTGCTTGCAATCGGAATAAATATCACCGGAGTAATTCTTATAGGAGTTAGCCTCGCCGAGAAGGTTTCCGGCAATGGGAAGGAAAACGCACTTAAGTTTAATCCGTGGGCCGTGTGGCTTGTGGGTGCTGGAATAGTAGGACTTGCCATCCTTTTCCCTCTCATCATGCGATCAGGTGGACAAAGCAAAGAATCCATTGGGCTTGGAATCTCTGTAGGTTTACTTTATGGTATGACCGCTATTTTTGCCCGTATCCTGCTGTATAACTTCTCAAAAGGTTACATTTTCAACCCTTATGTGCTCGGATGGGCTGGAGTATGCATCCCCGCTTTTATCATCTGGCAGGCAGCGCTTCAGCGGGGTCTCGCCGTAATAGTGGTGCCCATCCAGGCAGGAATAGCCCAGCTTGTTCCGATATTACTTGGGATGATCATCCTCTATGAAAAACTCCCCAAAAACCTGATACTTGCTGCAATAAGAATTCTTGGATTCTTATTAATCCTTGTGGGAACCATCATCCTTTCGAGGAGGTCAGAAGAAATAGAAGTTCCATCATGCCCGCGGGAAAAGAATGTCTCCGAATCAGCCATTGAAAACGTGCCATGAAGAAACCTTAATTCCCGGGACACAGATCAGACACCGTGATGAACGCAAATTCTCAGCTGTATTCTCCTGATTCAGGGAGCCCTGGTGATTGCAGATTTTATCGCGTCCATAAACTCTCTATCGTTAAAAGGTTTCCTGAAACAGAATTTCGCGCCCAGAACCCTCGCCCTTTCCTTTAAATCCTCCTCGTCGAAAGCAGTTAAAACAATAATGGGAATGTCTCGTGTGGTCAGCCCGTGCTTGAGATGGTCAATCACACTAAAGCCTCCGCCAGCAGGCATTCTTATATCAACGATTATGAGATCGGGCTTTTCCCTGACAGCTTTTTTGAGCGCCTCTTCACCATCATTAGCGCAAATCACATCAAAACCCGCAGCGCCGAGCCTTAAAGAAAGAGCATAAACAAGGTCTTTGTCGTCATCGGCAATAAGTATCCTTTTTTTGCCCGATGCCTCCGGCGTATCTACCAATCTCACCCCTCCGTCCACACAAGATATCCCCGAACGGGGATGTACTTCAAACTGCCGTCCAGCCCCAACGCTAAAAACATTCCCTCTTTTTCAAAATTAAAAATTTCCAACCTAAACCGAGTAATGAGATTTTCGCCGCCTCCCCGCATTCGTTTCGTCAAGGTAACAAGGTCAAACAGTATCTTTCTATCCGTACACTGGAAGCGTCATGTGGAAAGCGCTTCCCACACCTTCAACGCTCTCTGCCCAGAGGGTGCCACCGTGCGCGCGAATGATTTCCCTTGAGATACTGAGTCCCAGCCCTGCGCCCTCTTCAACATAAACCCTATCTCCTTCGACCCTGTAGAAAAGATCGAAAACTTTTCCAAGGTCTTCTCTCGGTATGCCAATACCAGTATCCTCAACAGAAACTATTATCCTTCCTTCATCCCTTGGCATATAGCCCGCCCTAACCTGGACTCTGCCTTCATCAGTAAACTTAATCGCGTTGCCCGTAATATTGGCTATTGCCTGGGCAATTCTCGCCTTATCAACATAGATTCGGGGAAGTTCATCAGGCACTTCAACCTCGAACTTAAGCCCTTTGTCTTCTGCCTGCGCTTTTAATTTATCCAGCACCAGATCCATCACTTCGCGAACGCTTGTAATCTCCATCCGAAGCTTGAAATCTCCCGAAAGTATCCTGTTGGCATCTATCAAATTTTCAACAAGGTTGAAAAGCCTGAAGTTGCTTCTCCTGATAACCTCAACACATTTTTTCTGCTCCTCGTTGAGTTCTCCGGTGAGCCCATCGAGTAGTATGCTCGCATACTGGTCGATTGTGGATATTGGAGTCCTTAAATCATGGCTTACATTGCTGATAAAAGTTTTGTGTATTTTCTTCACTTCCTGATCCGGAGTAATATCAATTCCAATTGCAATTTTTTCCGGCTCACCTGAGGAGTTGGTAACAAGCGCGGAGACAAACCTGTAAGTCTTGCCATTCTTCAAAACCGCGCGCCATCTCGCTGGCCCTTTACTTTTCAAACAAACCTCGCAGGGCTCCGAGCGATCATAGAAAACGGTATAACATGCACCGCCTCTCAGCCCCTCTCCAAAAATCTCCTCTGCGGCGCGATTCATATAGAGTATGTGGAATTCCGGACTGACAATGTAGGCGGGATCCTTGAGGTTGGCAAGTATTCTCTTAATCTGGTTGTTTGTGTCATCGATGACACTGCTTGACCAGTTGAGCCTTTTTTGAAGCTCGCCGATGTTCAAAGCAACAGCCGCCCTTGGAATGAACGGCTCCTGTATGGGTTTAAAAATTATGTCAGTTGCGCCTGAAGAAATGCACCGCACAGCGCTTTTAACGCTTCCTCTTCTCGCCACGCAAATTACAGGTTGGCCCTTCATGTCCGCCCTTCGAAATCTCTCAAGCGAGAACGATTCGGGCTCAGGGTCATTGTCAAGGTCCCACAGAATAAGGTCGGGATTTAACCCGGCAACTTTCCTGATGCCGTTATAATCTCCCGGAGCGGCAACGAGTTTAAAATTTGCTCCCTTTAGTTCCCGCTCCAGCGCAAGGATTACATCTTTATCTTCCCCTAGATACGCTATTTTATATACCTTCAATCAAACCACCAGAGTCCCGCAGTGATCGTCTTTTATCCCCTGAAAACCAGTATAAGGCACAAGGCGCACCAAACCAGCATGTCTTTTCCGACTTAGGCCTGCACTCCTGAAGCGCACGTAAAACAACCTTCACGGACACGCATAAAGCAAATCCTCATCTACCATACCCCAGAACTGGGTACCGGAAAAAATCGCTACCGTTCATAAATCCGGTCTAACATCAGCCCAAGGTCTTGCTTTTTCGAAAGCGAGGGCGGCTCGAAGAACCGTAATCTCATCGAATCTCCGTCCCACAATCTGCAGTCCAACGGGCAGTCCAGATTCAGTAAAACCACACGGAACTGAAGCCGCTGGTTGACCTGTAAAATTGAACGGGAAAGTGAAGCCAACCCAGGAGGCTGGATTCGCTTCCTTGCCATCGATAGTATCAGGTCCAAGCATCCCACCTTCCTTGAAATCAAAAGCAGGGCACGCAGTGGAAGGCGTAAGCAGGAGATCATATTTCTCGAAAAATTTTCTCATTATTTTCCACATATCCTTCCGGTGATACTCCACCCTTATTCTATCCACTCCTGAATAAATCGAGGCAAGCTCCAGGAAAGGTTTATAAAGCGGGTACATGAGTTCTTTAGCCTGTTCGATGTGATGCTCATGAGCCGCAAACGTGTCCACAATAACCATTATTGTAAGATCCTGAGACATGTCCGGTATGCCAGGATCATCTTCGATGACCTCGCAGCCAGATTCCTCAAAAACCCTCGCCGCATCAGCAGTGATCCTTGCTACCTCACTGTCTACGGCCTGCACGGCGAGATCGGTCGTGAACGCAATCTTTAGCTTTCCAAGCGGTTCTTCAAGGGATTCAAGGTAATTAATTCCGCTTGCTGGCAAAGATAATCTGTCTCTGTCATCCGGACCTGCCATTACGTCGAGCATTAACGCCGCGTCCGAGACTGTCCTTGTTATGGGACCTTCATGGTTCATGGTCTCCCAACCATGAACGACATGGGGATAACTTGGAATCCTGCCAAACTGGGGCTTGAGTCCAAAAACCCCGCACAGACTGGAAGGAATCCTTATCGACCCGCCCCCATCGTTGCCCACTGCGACGGGCCCGATGCCAGAGGCAACAGCTGCCGCCGCTCCGCCGCTCGAACCTCCGGTTGTCTTTTTCAGATCCCAGGGATTTTTTGATGGCCCAAACAGTAGGTTATCCGTCACGGCAACAAGTCCGAACTCTGGAACATTCGTCTTCCCAAGAAAAACCGCGCCCGCGTACTTAAGCCTTTCCACCAGCACGGCATCCTCATCCGGGATATAATTTTCGAAGAGCCGTGAACCACAGGTAGTTCTGATCCCCTTTGTCACTATCAGGTCTTTTATCGTCACCGGAACCCCACAAAGCGCGCCCGGCGAACCGCTCATCCACTTCTTTTCAGCCTCCTTTGCCTGTTGGAGCGCAAGATCCGCAGTCAGCGTTACCACTGCATTTATCTTAGGATTGACCTCTTCCAGCCTTGAAAGCACTGCTTCGGTAACCTCAACCGGTGAAATTTCCTTCTTTTTGTAGGAGCTAAGAAGTTCGATCGCGCTCATCCAACATACTTCATCTTTCTCCATTGCTTCTCCTTTCTGCGGGGTTCAGAGGAAACCCCACGACTACAATTCCCCCGAGTTGCCCATAAATATTGCCGTGATTTAAGTCTACACCACTTGCAAAGGTAAATTCATTTTTTATTGAAGCTCACACCAAATGAAAAAGCCACAGTTTTCACTGCGGCGATATGGAAACCATAGAAACATATATTCTGACTTTTAACGAAAAATTGATTTTAACTTTTAGGTTACTCCTGAACCCGTTCGTACGGGAAGCCCAGTTTTCGAGTTACGGTGGTTCTCTTTTTCTTAATCTCAGGCTCCTGATAAGCGGTAAGGGTGAGTATTTTCCTTGCCTGTTCGGGGTATTGTGCGATAAACCTCAATTCATCTTCTGTAAGGGGCTTTCCAGTAGTTACATTCGCAAGTCTGACTAGATCGAGTATCTCCCTTGCCTCTTCGTCTGAATGAAACTCTATTTCTAACCTGTTATAAACATCCCTAAATCCCTTTATCCCTCCATAAGCGCCGGTTGTTATCATTCTTCCCGTTTCAATTATCTCTGGTTCACCTCTCCCGAGTTCCTCGCAATCATAGAGTTCATAGTTCCTGCGGTCTTTCAATGCGCCGTCCGCATGGATTCCGGATTCATGAGCAAAAGCGTTACTGCCAACCCCAACCTGAGTTATGGGTATAGGGACACCAAAAGCGTATGAAGCATATTTGGCTATCTTCCAGGACCAGGTCAAATCAATACATGGATCGAGTCTGTACCGCCCCTCCATACCGCTCGATTTCAGAATGGCGAGCAGGCATGACACAAGGTCTGCGTTGCCCGCCCTTTCCCCGATCCCGTTGATAGTTGTGTTGATATAGGCATCAACCCCACCATCTATGGCTCCTTTTGCCCCCGCCACAGAACAGGCAACCGCCATGCCGAGATCGTTGTGGCAGTGGAGCTCAATATCAATTTTAGTGTGCTCGGCAAGAGTCCGAATTCTCTCGTAAATCGTGAAGGGATCATCATATCCGAGCGTATCGCAGTATCTCACACGACAAGCCCCGTTTTCTTTGGCGACAGTGAAAAACTCAATAAGGTCCTCCATAGGTGTTCGGGAGGCATCCTCCGCGTTGACGCCCACCGTCTCGAAACCAAGACTTATGGCACACTGTAAAGCGTCCTTCATCAAGGCGATTACATCTTTGAAAGTTCTATCGCCCCCCCACTTACCTTGAATCATCTGCGGTGAAGTGGAAGTGGATATGTTAATGTGTTTGAGTTCTGGGACCATCTCCCGTGAAAGCTCCACGTCATCCACTATCGCCCTTATCCAGCCGGAAAGCCTAATCCTTTTGATCGCCCCTATTTCAACAAGTTCAAGATTGCCGCGTAAATAATTCGTCTCATGATTGGTCGTCGGGAAGCCCGCTTCGCTCTGGAATATTCCCATTTTGTCTAGATACATGTTTATGATGGTCTTATTTAATTTAGCCAGATGGAGTCTCGAGGTCTGGACCCCGTCCCTGTTCGTTACATCAATTATGTATATCGTGTTTTCTTTTTTTTCCGCCATGTCTCACTCTCC